>CATKFJ010000165.1 GCA_949747725.1 uncultured bacterium | reverse complement strand
TTGTTGCGTTACCGAAAAAAAAGTGATATACTTTTGATATGCGTGTAATTGCCGGACAATACAAAGGAGCCAAACTTATTTCGCCGCGCGGTGAGGTCAGACCGACTACAGACCTTGTTAAAGGCAGTTTGTTTTCTGTGTTGCAAGCAAAGGGATTGCTCAACGGCGATACTAAGTGCTTGGATATTTTTTGCGGCAGCGGTGCGCTCGGTATAGAGGCACTGTCGCGCGGCGCGGAAAGTTGTGTGTTTGTCGACGCGGATACCTCTAATGTTCGTGCGAATTTAAATAAGGTGCGTATTTCGTGTCGTACGGTGAACGGGGATTTCCGATATGCGCTCAGGCTGCTTAAAAACAGTAAATTCGATTTAGTGTTTTGCGATCCGCCGTATAAGAGCGGTTTCGCACAAGAAACGCTGAGGTTGCTTATTAAATACGGTATGCTGAGCGACGGCGGCGTTGCCGTGATCGAACACAGCAGTGAAAATGACTTGATTATCGACGATAAAGCTTGTATAATAGACCATAGAGTATTCGGCGCCGCGGCGTTCGATATTGTGCGAGGTAACAGTGAAAGCGATATTTGCGGGAACGTTTGATCCGTTCACGCTCGGGCATAAGGATATTACGGAGCGAGCTGCGCATGTATTCGGCGACGTTGTCGTTGCCGTAGCCGAGGATACGGGCAAGAACAGCATGCCGCTTGATATTCGGCTTAAAATAGCAGAACAGGCGATTCGCGGCATTAAAGGCGCAAGCGTAACGCCGTTTAAAGGTCTGTTGTCCGAGTTTGCTAAAGGACAGGGCGAATGTGTGTTGGTGCGCGGCATAAGAAATTCGCGCGATATGGAATACGAGCGCGAACATGCGCGCATTTATCGCTCGTTATGCGGCGCGGGTTCTATGTGTTTCATGACGGCTGCGGCTTATGAACACGTTTCGTCCACCGCGGTCAGAGAACTTGCCGCGCTCGGCGGAGAACTTAGCGGTTATGTGGCGCCGAACACCGAAGACATTATCAAAAAAACATACGCCGTGCGGAATAAAGGAGAGCTATGAAAGAACATTCCGATGCACTCGAAATATTGGACTCGCTGCGCAGCGAGTTGGAAAACGGTCACGGGTTTTTCTCGAAAAAGCCCGATTTGGATTATTGTTTGGAATTGTGCGACCGTCTTGCTAAAATATTGCCCGAATCGATCAACGAAGCGGATTACGTCAAACAGCGCCGAAAGGAAATTCTTGCAAACGCCGATGTGGTAGCAAAAAATACGATACGAGCCGCCGAAGAGAAGGCATGTAGTATCGTTTCGGAATCCGAAGCCGTTAAGAATGCACAGATGGCGTCTAAGCAAATTATAGAAAACGCTTACGCTCAATGCGACAATCTTATATTGCGTACCAAAGCGCACCTCGATAATCTTTTTAAGGAAACGGAAAACTTTTTGGGTTCTACGCTTGCCGTTGTTCGCACTAACCGCGAGGAATTGCGTTCTGCGCTTATAACCGACGGAAAGAAGATATAGGCGGTTTTGTGATATATGTTCCGAAAGATAAAACCTGTTGCGTCTGCCGAAGAATTGGCGCAGATGCTTACCGTGCCTCGATATTTGGCAGAGAATAGGATAGATGCTGTAAATCAGATATCGCGCATAATTTCGGGTGAGGATAACCGCAAGCTTGTTATAGTAGGTCCGTGTTCTGCGGATAACCAAGACGCAGTATGCGATTATTCCGAGCGACTTGCGCGCGTTGCTCAAAAAATCAAAAGCAGTGTTTACGTCGTTATGCGCGTGCATACGAGTAAACCGCGTACGCGCGGCGAAGGGTATATGGGTATGATTCATATGCCGGATATATCGAGCGGAATTACCGATTTAAACGACGGACTACGGGCGGCGCGGTCGTTGCATTTGCGCGTTGCCGAAACGAGCGGATTGTTTACATCGGACGAAATGTTGTATCCGCATTGTATTCGATACATTTCGGATATCGTTGCGTATTTAACGTTAGGCGCGCGTTCGGCGGAAGATCAAGAGCATAGATTTTTTGCAAGCGGAACAGACGTTCCGATAGGCATAAAAAATCCGCCGAGCGGCAGTGTTTACGATCTTTCGGGAAGCGTCCATGCGGTACGAATACCAAATGAATTTTTGACGGACGGCTACCAAGTGCAGTCGAGCGGAAACGTTTGGGCGCATGCGATACTTCGCGGTTACGTGGATATAGACGGTAACAATATACCCAATTACGGGAAGGAGTACGTTCGGAAGTACACGGAAATTTATTGTGCGCAGAGCGCCGTTGTTCCGTCCGTCGTCATAGACACGGGGCATGCAAACAGCGGCAAGAATCGTATGATTCAGTCGGACATAGTCGGCGAAGTTCTAAGTCTGTGTGCTAATGACAGAGCATATAATTCCGTTGTTAAAGGCTTTATGATTGAAAGTTATATCGTGGACGGCAATCAACCGTTCGGAGGCGGAATATACGGTAGATCGATAACCGATCCGTGTTTGGGTTGGAACAAAACAGAACGGCTTTTATACGACATAGCGGAAAAACTCGGCACATAGTGCTTAAACGGTCGAATAGGGTCGAATTCGGTCGTTATTGCGCAAAAGCATCAAAAGCATAATGTGTTGTGTTATAATTCTCTTGTTTAAGGAGGTGCTGATATGGCGCACAAGACAGGAGAACTGAAAAAAAGATGTTGGCTTGCCAAACAACGGCTTAAAATGGGTTATTGGGAATCGTTGAAGCAAGAAAAAAATGCGGTTTCTGACAGCAACGCTATAACATTTGCCGCAGACCGCATTGCAAGATACAGACTCGATGCCGAAATGACGGACAGTCGTGCGCCCATGCAGGATGACAAAATGTATCGCAAGGTCTGCGATATACTCGACAGTGACGAGGTCGCGACAAATCCTATAGGGCAGTTGATAGACCGCGATGTTTACGATACGCTTGACGCGGCGGCAAAGCAGCGTTATGTTCTCGAGTTGTCGGACAAGTTCCGCGAACTCAAGGAGCGATATTACAGAGAAAAAACGGGCGCATAATTTTTTGCGCATAAGAGGAAACAATGTACAGACCGGATGAACTTAACGAAATACAGCGTATGGCAGTACTCGACACGGAGGGTGCGGTGCTTGTTACGGCAGGCGCCGGCAGCGGTAAGACTAAACTGTTGACGCACAGAATAGCGCATTTGATACAGGACTTGAAAGTGCCGCCGTATAATATTCTCGCCATAACGTTTACGAACAAGGCAGCCAACGAAATGCGCTCGCGGTTGGAGAGTATGTTGCCCGAATGCGATGGTATATGGATATTTACTTTCCATGCGGCGTGCGTTCGTATTCTCAGGCGTTTTATTGACAAGATCGGTTTTAATAAAGACTTTACCATTTACGGCGATGCCGAAACAAAGGCTGTGGTAAAGCGTATTTGTAAAGAAAACGATTATCACGAGGATATGATAAAGCGAATATTGATAGAAATATCAAATGCAAAAAATAAATGTATTTCACCGTCGGATTACGGTAATGTATTTAAGTTCGCTCAGGATTCGGAATGTATAGCGAATGCTTATGCGCAATATCAAGCGACTTTGCAATCGAATAACGCTCTCGATTACGACGATCTTTTATTGCAAACGCTTAAATTACTGCGCACGAGCGATGAGGCGCGTGAGTATTTTCAGAATAAGTTTAGATATATACATATCGATGAGTTTCAAGACACAAACATCGTGCAGTACGAAATCGCAAAGATTTTGGCAGGCAAGTACGGAAATATATTTGCGGTAGGCGACGAAGATCAGTGTATTTATACATGGCGCGGCGCGTCTATTGCCAATATTTTCGATTTTCAAAAAGATTTTAAGTGTAAGCTTTATAAGCTCGAACAGAATTACCGTTCGACCGATAATATCCTATCTGTGGCAAATAAAATCATCAAAGGCAATTCAAACCGTCTTGATAAAAAGCTGTGGACCTCTAACGGCAGCGGTGATAAAGTGGTTTGTTTCGGCGCGGCAACAGACGGATTCGAAGCCGATTATGTAGTTAAAACTATTTACGAGCTTATCCATAACGGCGAATACAATTATTCGGATTGTTGCGTATTGTTGAGATTAAACGCGCTTACCCGTCCTTTCGAAGAACGGTTTTTGCAGTACGGCATACCGCATAAGGTGTACGGGGGCTTTAAATTCTATGACCGAAAAGAGGTCAAGGACGTCTTGGCGTATGCGCGGCTTTCCGTCAATACATGCGACGACGAGGCGATTTACCGTATAATAAATTTTCCGCGTCGCGGAATAGGCGAGTCGTCTATAGACAAGATACGCAGTTATGCGAAAGAAAACCGCTTAACTGCGTTCGAAGTGATCACGCATGCGGAGAATATGCCGTTCCCGACAGCTCTTAGATCTAAACTTGTAGATTTCGGAAAGACGCTTATAAATTTGAACCGTGCGGCACAGGGCGAGGTTACGGCATATTTCAAATACTTGCTGTTCGATATACTTAACGTCGTAAATCTTTTTTCGGAAGACGACGATGATCGCGCGCGTTTGGAAAATATAAACGAGCTTGTTAATTCGGTGCGTGATTTTGTAAAAAACAATCCCGAGTCCACGGTTTCGGATTATTTGCAAACGGTGTCGTTATATAGCGATACCGACGATATAAACGACGGTAATGCCGTAACGCTCGCCACTGTACACAGTGCAAAAGGATTGGAGTTTCCCGTCGTGTTCGTTGCCGGACTGGAGGACGGAACTTTTCCGTCGCTACGCATGAACGAGAACAATTCGTCGCACATAGAGGAAGAGCGACGGCTGATGTACGTAGCCGTGACCCGTGCGAAGCGCAGGCTGTTTCTTACTTATGCTCAATCGCGGTATCTTTACGGTGAAACAAAATACAGCATACCGTCAAGATTCCTTTGCGAGTGCGGATTGGTCGAGCGTCGTGCCGACAGTACTGACGTGTTTACGTCCAGTCCGTCTTATCGCGGCGTAGGCAGTTTTGCTCGGTCGGACGCAAATCTTCAAAGTTCGTCTCGCGCCGCCGGTTTTAAAAGTAATACTTTCGGCGGAGAAAAGTTCAGCGGAACTTATAAAAGCGATTTCGGCAAAAAGGTTACTGCGGCAAAGCCCACGGGCAACGATAAGCCGTCGGTATCGGATTTTGCGGTTGGCGCAACGGTCATGCATAAGACTTTCGGCAAGGGCAAGATTGTAAGTATAGACGATATGGGTAGAAATGTGTATGCAAAAATCGATTTCGAACGTGGCGGCGTAATGCAACTTGCCGTAGGTTTCGCGCCGTTGACGGTCGTTAAGGACGGTGAATAATGGACGATATGAGAGCGCTTGTGGATCGGCTCAACGAGCTTGCCTATAGATATTACGTGCTCGACGAGCCTATCGTTTCGGATAAGGAATACGACGAGCTTTACGATAAGCTTGTCGCTATGGAAAAAGAAACAAACGTTGTTTTGCCCGATTCTCCGACTGTAAGAGTTGGCGGCGAGCCGCTTAAAGAATTTTTGCCGCACGAGCATATGCGACGGTTATACAGCCTTGATAAATGCAATAGCTATGACGCGCTTCGAGAGTGGTTTGAAAAACTTACGCAGTCCCTCGGATATGCTCCGCTGTGTACGCTCGAATATAAGCTCGACGGTTTGACTATTTGTTTGACGTATTCAGGCGGAAAGCTTGTTACGGGCGCTACACGCGGTAGCGGTATAAAAGGCGAGAACGTTACCGAGCAGGTAAAAACCATAAAGTCGGTGCCGCTTGCGATAGAATATAAAGGCACGGCGGAAATCCAAGGCGAAGGGATAATGCGCATAAGCGCTTTGAAAAAATACAATGCTTCCGCAGCCGTGCCGCTCAAAAATCCGCGTAACGCAGTTGCCGGCGCAATACGCAATCTCGACGTCAGAGAAACGGCAAAACGTAATCTCGATATCATATTTTACAATGTCAATTATCTCGACGGCGACGTCGAGCTGTCGCAGAAAGAACAGATAGAATTCATCAAACGCAACAGATTCAAGACCGACATGTGTTATGAGTCCGATAACATAGAAAATATTATCGATAAAATAAAATCGGTAGACAGGTCGTCGCTCGATTTTGCTATAGACGGAATGGTCGTAAAAGTAAACGACGCAGAAGCGCGCAAGAAGCTC
>CATKFJ010000164.1 GCA_949747725.1 uncultured bacterium | reverse complement strand
TAACTGCGCGACGCGGCGAGCAAGCGGTATATATGCGGTGTACAACAGTGTCCGATCGCATGACCGCCGAAACATATACGGATTCCGCAATTTCATCTGTGGTAGACCTGCCGTACCGTTTGTATTTGCCCGACGGTTACGACGAGAGCAGGCAGTATCCGGTATTGCTATTCATGCACGGGGCAGGAGAGCGCGGTAATGACAATACTTTGCAAACGAACTCAGTCGGAAACACTACCAATGTGTTGCTCGATAGGGCGGTGTTTGGCGGTTATAACGATAGATTCATAGTCGTCGCGCCGCAGTGTCCGATAGAAAACGACATGCGTTGGGTCGATAAGAACTTGGGCGACGGAAATTATTCGTTCGACAATGTAACGCAGTCCGTTCCGTCGCGACTTGTTCAGTCATTGCTGTACAACGAAATATTTAAAAAATACGCGGTAGACCTTTCGAGGATATACGGCGTCGGCATGTCTATGGGCGGCGGCGGCATAACAGATCTTGCCATGCGCAATCCCGATCTTTTTGCTGCGATAGTCAATGTAGCCGGATGGTGCGATCCGAATAAAGCGGACCTATTTGCAACGACAGCCATTCGCGGTTATCACAGCCCTACGGATAATGTAGTAGATTATAATTCCGTCAAGGATCTTTTGGCGGCATGCGAAGCTAAGGGCTATGATGCGAAGTATTTTGAGATAAACGTCAATATCGGTCATGCAGAATGGGTTACCGCATTCGAAGAACCCGACATTTTAAGTTGGCTTCTTGCGCATCATAAGATTTGGACGTTAAACCCCGTTCTCAACGGCGGTACGCTCGGCGCGGCAGACACTCTTCCGGAAACGTTCGGTTTCAACGACAAAATAACGCTTCCGACGCCCGTCCGCGCAGGATATGTTTTCGGCGGTTGGTACGGCAGCGCGGAGTTTAACGGCGATCCGATAACGACCGTAAACGGCGACAACGCGAGAAACGTCGAAGTTTACGCGCGGTGGATCAGAGAGGTTACGGTAACCGTTAAGTCGAATGACGCGGTTATAGAAAGTTTGACTTTAAACAACGGCGATACAGTCGATCTGTCTAAGTACGCTCCCGTAAACGACGGGCATATACTTGTCGGTTGGACAGACGGAGAAAAGAATTATTCGCCTAACGGTATGGTCACGGTAGAGGACGATATTACGCTTATCGCAATATGGGAAAAAGCCCAGACCCCCGTCGATCCCACACCGCCGATTACGCCAACTCCGGACGACGGTAACGGCAACGATCCGAGCGAATCTCCGACGGACGACGGTAACGATAACGGCGTAAATCTCGGGCTTGCCGTAGGTCTGCCTGTAGGCTTAGTCGGCGCGGCGGCGCTCGGCGCAGGCGCATTCATGATCGTACGTAAAAAGCGCAAGGACGGCGGTAACCCGAATAACGGCGAAAAAGAGGATAAAGAATAGTTAAAAACAGATGTTTGAGTTAATGTTTAAAAGGTCGGATCGCAATGCGGCACGACCTTTTTCCGTATTGTTTTTAATTGCGGATTTGCACGGTGATTGAATATTTCCTTTATTCAATCCGCACAATAGCTCTATATGGAAAGTGCAGAGCGCATTACGGGCGGATTTAAAACGCCGACAAATATAGTAACTCACGAATTTAAGTGCGGTAAGAAATCGGGCGCGATACTTGTTCATCCCGATCTTTCGGACACGCAAACGGTGCGCGCCGTTATTTACGCGCTCGAACACTGTGCCAAGTCGTGCGCTGCGCTCGACGAGTTTAAACGTTATGCATTGCTCGAATACGACGTAAACATATTATCCGATCCCGACGAGGTCACTCACAATCTTTTGTGCGGCGATATTATTCTGTGCGTGGAAGGGCAAAGCGATTACGGCGTCATAAACGCGCGCAAGTATACTACGCGCAGCATTACCGAGCCGCCGACCGAAACGGTAATGCGCGGACCGCGCGAGGGCTTTATAGAGGATATTAAAACCAATCTGTCGTTGTTGGAGCGTCGGCTGAAAACGCCCGATCTTTGCATAGATAAGATCGAGATAGGTCGGCGTACAAAGACGTCGGTTGCCGTGTGCTATCTCGGTTCGGTGGCGGCAAAGCATGTGGTGGAAAAGATAAAAGAGCGACTTAATAAGATAGATATAGACGGCATTGTCGACAGTCATTACCTTGTGCCGTATATAGAGGAAAAACCGCTGTCGCTGTTCACTCAAACAGGCATAAGCGAAAAGCCCGATATAGTTGCGGCAAAGCTTTTGGAGGGCAGGGTCGCTATAATAGTCGACGGTTCGCCCATGGTAGTTACCGTGCCGTTTGTTTTGATGGAAGAGTTTCAATCGGGCGAAGATTATTATCAACGTTCTACTTACAGTACGTTTATACGCGTGCTAAGGTTTTTCGCGCTCGCACTCGCGACGCTGTTGCCCGCGCTCTACGTGGCGTTGCAAAACTTTCATTACACGCTTATTCCCGTGCGGTTTATGGTAACGTTGATGACTGCTATAAAAGGTTTGCCGCTGTCGCCGATTGCCGAAACGATTTTTGTTTTATTGCTGTTCGAGATAATACGGGAGGCGAGCGTGCGCATGCCGCGCGCAGTCGGTATGGCAATGAGTATAGTCGGAGCGCTCGTGCTCGGCGAAACTGCGGTAAATGCAGGGATAATAAGTTCGCCTGCCGTTATGATAACGGCGTTAAGTTCTATAGCGTTGTTTACTGCGCCTAACCTCATAGGACCCATGAGTGTGCTCAGGCTTGCCTTTACGCTTATAGGCGGTCTGTGCGGACTGTTCGGGCTTATTCTTGCAGTGCTGTTTACCGTACATTACGTTAGCTCGCTCAACGCGTATGATGCGCCGTACCTTGCGCCTATATCGCCGCTTATTTATTCGGACTTTAAAGACGCGATCGAACGCGCGCCGTTGACCGCCATGAAAAAACGCCCTAAGAGCATTCCCAATATAAACGAAACAAGACAGGGGTAGTTCCGAGCTGTTCGTCGTTATAAGGAGCGATATTTAGTAAAAGCATTTACCGCTGTCATGCAATTCTTAACGTCGCATTACGAATTGCTTTACATATGGAAAATCAAGCGCAACATTTAAACAGCGCGCCTAACGGGAGCGCAAAGCAGTCTACAGGCAAACAGCTTGTCGGGATAATATTTATGCTTGCAATGGCAACGAAAATGTTTTTATTGCCTATATATTTATTGCGCTCTACCGGGCGCGACGCTTATATAATAATGGCGATAAACGGCGCGGCGGACCTTGTTTCGTTAGTCGTGATGCTTGCGGCAATAAAAAAAGCCGGCGACGCGGACTTTTTCGAACTTATGGTAGGACTGCTCGGCAAGATAGGCGCGAAGATCGCAGTAGCGCTGATAGCGTTGTTTTTGTTTTTTAAACTCAACATATCGGTAGGCGAAACGCTTGCGTTTTACGGCACCAACGTATTTACCGATTTCAATAAAACGCTAATGATAATAGTGTTGCTTGTGTTTTTGGCGGCTGCGGCAAATCACACTCTGCGCTCGATATGCAGGCTCAACGAGTTTTTCGTGCCGATAGTCGGACTGTGCCTTGCGGTGCTTATCGCGATAGTTATAATGACGTCGTTTGACTTGGCGAATATTTTTCCTGCCTTACAGAACACGGGCGCGTTTAAGCACGGGCTTATATCGCATGCGTCGTGGTTGGGCGATTTTACGCCGCTTATATTGTTTGTGGGGCGCACTAAAATGAAAAAACACACCGTATGGTTCGCCGGCGGCGCCGGCGTTATCGGTACGTGCGTTGCGTTGTTCTTTGCGATCGTTATGAGCGCCGCGTTCGGAAACGTGCCGACGCTTGCCGATACTACTACCAATATTTCCAATATATTACAGTTTTCCATGGGCAATGTTTACGGACGGATAGATATGATATCGTCGATATTGTGGAGCATAGCTATCTTTATAGAGGCGGCGCTGTTTTCGTATGCCGTATGTCGGTGCGTGGCGTTCGTTATAGGCAAGAACTTCCATTTCCGGATATCGCTCGGCGTTTGTGCGGCGTTGTATATAGTGCAGGTATTCGCGTTAGTGGATCCCGTAAATTTTTCCGCCGTGTATGCTTCGGTTTACGGGTCGGCAATAAGTACCGTGTTCGGCATTGCCGCTCCCGTGCTTGCGCTCATAGGCGCGGTCGTAAATAATAAACGCGGCAAACAAAACAATGATGACGAACAAAATCGATCCGTTGGCGATAAAACTTTCATAAAGGAGGAATCATGACGGCGCGGAAGAAGTTATTGATATACAAAATACTGCTGTTTATATTCGCATTTTTAATTGCGTTTATGCCGGCGACGGCGTCGCGCAGTAAGGAAGTCAACAGCCGAGTCATAGTGGAGATACTCGGTATCGACGGTTCCGCCGACAGCGATAAAGTGAGCGTTACCGCGCAGTACGTAATGCCCACGCAGTCGCAGGGCGCTACAAGCAAAGACACTGTTACGGTGGAGGGCGATTCGCTCACGCTTGCCGTTGAAACGCTGAATACCGCACTCGGACGTCGTGCCGAACTCGGGCATTGTTCGATGGTGGTAGTAGGCAGTTCTACTACGCCCGAACATCTCGGCACGCTGATGACCGCAACCGACGTTACCGCGGACGTGTATCTTTCGGCGGCAGAGGAAAAGGCAAGCGATTTGGTTTCCGATATAACCGAGTTTATGAAAAAGACGGGCGCTACCGACGCCGACTTTATAGCTTACGGCGCAAAAAAAGCTCAAATAGCTACCAATACGTTATTGGGATTTCTGTCCGATCTCGGGAGCGCGTCTAAAAGCGCGTATATACCTATCGTCACTATGCTCGATAAAGAAAAAGGCGGTAGTTCCGGCGGCGAATCGGGCGGCAATGAGCAACAGGGAGAAGACGGCGGCGGAAGCGGCGAACAGAAGGACGATGGCGGCGGCGAGTCGGGCGGCGGTCATACGGGCATGAAAGTGGATAAGCTTGCGTTATACAACGGCGAACGGCGTGTGGGCGTGCTTGACAGCGGCGCGGCTCGCGGCGTGGCGTGGGTGAGCGCTCCCGTAGAAAAAGGCATTGTTACCGCAGACGTCGAATTCGACGGCAAGACTATAAAGGACGTGTCGGGACATCTGCTTAAAAAGCGTGCGTCGATAAAAATTGAGCCGCAGAACAACTCCGCAACTATCAAGATAAAGGCTTATGTAGAGCCGAACGGCGATAAGTTCAACGAGCTCGGCAGCGAAAAGCGCGCCGAGATAAGCAAGATCATACGCGACGCATATTCGAAGAGCATAGAACGCGACGTGAATAAAGCGTTTGAGGACGCTTTGGAAATGGAATGCGATCCTCTGTTTATCGGACGGGAGTTTTATAGATACGCGCCCGAGTTTTATAACAACAGTTATTATCCGCATAACATTACGGTGAATTACGATATAGAAGTCGTGTTGAAGTGATCGTAAAATGATTGCGGAAGATGGTTCGAAACGCTTGACAATCGGCGACCGATATTGTAAAATATACAGGCTAAAGGTATTCCGTAGCAGAGGAGGTGCAAACAATGGCAGTAATCCACGTAGGCGAAAACGAATCGCTCGACAGCGCGCTCAAGCGTTTTAAACGCAAGTGCCAAAAGGATAATATCCTCGGCGATATGCGCAAAAAGGAGTACTACGAAAAACCCTCCGTTAAGCGTAAGAAAAAGGAAGAAGCGGCTCGTAAGAGATTCAGATAAGTTTCTTCAACGTGCTTATACGCACAAACAAAAAAGGAATTATCCGCTGAAAAAGAGCGGTATAAATTCATTATCCGCGGAGAACAAAATCGTACACCGCTTTTCTTTTGCTCACCGTTTAAACCGCATTATAATAAAAAATAATTTTTTTGCGAAGTTATCCTTCGACAAAAAATACACTATATATGCGGCGTTAAAAACGAACTCGAAACATTATATTGCGGTGCATAAATTGTTTACATCATGCGACAAAAAGTCCATATCGAAAACGATTGACTTTTGTCAAATTATGCTGTTTAATTGGGATATTCTCTTTAAACAGTTATTTAAATTACGCCGTAAAGGCTGCTGTGATTTAAATATTTGTTTTATTCACAGTGGAGGCTTTTTATGAAAAGGCATGATTTTATAGTATCTACTATGGTCAAAAACGGATTCCGTACGTCGCTTAAGGGATTCGAACAGTTTTGCAAGTGCGTAGAATTGTATTCGGACGATCCGATGTCTACTATCGAAAGCATTTACCGCCGCGTAGCAGGCGAGAGCAGATGCACAACGAGTTCTGTAGAAAAGAACCTTCGCAGACTGTGCGAAAGTTCCGGTGCAAGCTCTGTAATAAGCAAGCTGTTCGATATGGATTTTTCGGATACGGGCAACAAGGAAATAGTTTCTATGTTTTCCAATTACATAGCGATCCAACGCGACAGTTATATATTGTGATCCGAATAGGGGAGATATTACAGTTTTGATCGTATCTCCGCTATTTGTCTGTCGAGTTCTTTTTCGGCACAGCCGCCGATCGCTTTGCGTCGCGCGATCGCGCTTTCGGGCAGCACAGCCGTTTTGATATCATTGTCGAACTTATCGCTGAACTTTTTATATTCTTCGACCGTCATAGACTGTAGCGTTTTACCGCTGTCGACGCAGTACAAAACTATTTTGCCCGTTATTTCGTGCGCCGTTCGGAACGGCACGCCCTTGCTTGCAAGATAGTCTGCGCACTCGGTCGCGCACGAATATCCGCCCGCGGAGGCTTTATGCATTTCGGCGCGATCGAACTCGACTTTTTCGACAAACGCCGCGAAAACGCGCAACGATATATTCAACGTTTCGTCCGCGTCGAATATAAGTTCCTTGTCCTCTTGCATGTCTTTGTTATAGGCGAGCGGCAGACCTTTCATAACGGTCATCATACTCATAAGATCGCCTATCGCTCTGCCGCACTTGCCGCGCAACAGTTCGTTTACGTCGGGATTCTTCTTTTGCGGCATTATCGACGAACCCGTACTGAATTCGTCCGGCAGGGCGATGAAACCGAATTCTTCGCCCGACCAATAAACGAACTCTTCGTTTATGCGTGACAGATGCAGCATGGTTTGAGAAACGCACGACAGATATTCTATAACGAAATCGCGGTCGCTTACGCCGTCGAGCGAGTTTTGTATAACGCCGTCGAACCCGAGCAGCTTTGCCGTGTAGTCGCGGTCGATGGGGAACGTGGTGGACGCGCACGCTCCGCAACCGAGCGGAAGCATGTTAACGCGCTTGCGGCAGTCGGTAAATCTTTCGGCATCGCGCAAAAACATAAAAGCATAGGCAAGAAGATAATGTCCGAGCGTGGTCGGTTGAGCTTTCTGCATGTGCGTGTATGCCGGCATTGCTGCGGTTTTGTACGTTTCGGCTTTGTCG
>CATKFJ010000163.1 GCA_949747725.1 uncultured bacterium | reverse complement strand
CTTTGAAGATTATAAACGTCTTCTGAAAATTACATTAGATAAGAAAAGCAAAAAGAACGTTATAAAAGCTATTAAAACTTTATCTGCACGTGACGGGATAGAATCAGCATCCCCTGTTTACAGTCCTTTGCTAAGTATATCGTCACATGACGACTATTACGATAAGCAATGGGGCTTGGATAACGCCAAAACCGTCCGTTCCGATATTCGAAACGGACGGTTTTTTAATTGTTATCATTAAAATCGCGCGTTTATATGCCGAACGCTTTTTTAATTTCGTCGATATCGGTAAGCCCGATAAACTTTTCCACCACTACCCCGTCCTCGAAAAGCACGAGCGTGGGTATACTGCTGACCTGAAAATCCATAGACAGCGTATCGTCGGCGTCTACGTCTATCTTAATTACTTTTACATCAGTCGTTTCGGCAAGCTTTTCCACTATCGGCGCTTGCATGCGGCAAGGTCCGCACCAGCTCGCCCAAAAATCAACAAGCGTTTTGCCCGTTGCGGTTATTTCGTTAAATTCGTCCATTGTGGGATTGAGTTTTATCATGATATTCTCCTTTTTTATAGTATGTGCAATAATTTATTCGGAATTCCGAACAGTTGACAGCTATGCGGCGATTCGGTTAAAGATCCGCCAATTCGCTTGCCGCCGCAAGATATATTTCGTAGTTCTTTACCAACTGCGCGACGGGGAAATTCTCGTCGGCACGGTGCATGTTTATGTCTATATCGAGCGGAGTGCAACCGAACGCAACGGCATTGGGCAGTTCGCGCGCGTAAGTTCCGCCGCCCGACTTGATAGGCGGCGTCATATCGCCCGTCAAACGTCTGTATATACCGAGTAACGTTTTTATAAGCGGCGCGTCCTCGGGAATGTAAAGGTTCTTCGCGTACGACGTTATTTCCGCAGTGCAACCGAGCTTGGCGCACACCGCGTTTTTAACGTCCTCGGCGGTCTGACCGAGCGGCAAACGGTAGTCCGTCATTATGCAAAGCGTATCGCCGTCTATCCACGCCTGCGACATGCACATTGTAGTATCGCCGCTCTTTTCGTCGTTTACATAAATACCGAGTTTCTCGGTAGCAAGCACCGTACACATATTGTCGTAAATGCTTTCTATATATTTAGAGCCTATCGCGCCGTTGAGCGCGGCAAGAATCCCCAAAGTTTTCCAAAGCGCGTTATCGCCTTTTTCGGGCGTGGACGCATGCTCCGCGGTACCGAGCGCGGTCAATGTTATATCTCCGGCGTTTACTATCTCGTAATCGGTAAATCCGTTGCCGCTCGACACTATATGCTCGGCAAGCGGCGCGGTCTTAAACAGATCTGACGTCGGCTTGCCGCCGCACGCCTTACATACCGCGTTATACAACGGACTGTCCTTAACGATTTTTATGCTCGACTTGTCGGGAACGGCATTCGCGCAAGCCGCGCCGTCGATATACGATACGTTGTTTGTAAGCGCCTTGTCCTCGAACTTGAAAACAATGTGCGTGATGCCCTTTTCGCTGTTTATGATGGGGAATTCGGAATCGGGAACGAACGACATAACGGGAACTTCGCCGCCGTTTTTAAGGTACGCGCGAATGCACGAACTGCCGCGCTCCTCGTCCGTGCCGACGATAAGCCGCACTCTGCGTTTGAGCTTTTTCTTTTGCTCGGCAAGCGTTTTAAGCACGTGCAAGCACACTACCGCCGAACCTTTATCGTCGCCCACGCCTCTGCCGTAGACCTTACCGTTTTCCTCGACCATTTTAAACGGATCCGTCGCCCAACCGTTGCCGACAGGCACAACGTCGAGATGCGCCAAAATCCCGATACACTCCTTGCCCTCGCCCGTTTCGGCGTATGCGCACGCGTCTGCGATTATATCCGCTTTCAGCCCGTAACCGCGCGCTTTGCTTACAAACCAATCGAGCGCGGCGCGGCAGGGCTTGCCGTACGGCGCATGCGGTTCGGGCGTTGTATATACGCTGGGTATAGCTATTATCTCGGCGAGGTCGTCGAGAATGTTTTTTGTAAGGTTTTCGTTCATTTCGATATCCTTTTACTTGCGTTTTCCGATAGGAAAATCTATAATATTAAAGATATTATACCATTGTACAATTTGAATTGTCAAGGAGAAGAATACATGGTTAGAACAAGATTTGCCCCCAGCCCCACCGGATATTTACACATAGGCGGTCTGCGCACCGCGCTCTATGCCTACCTTTTTGCAAAAAAGCATAACGGCAAATTTATATTGCGCATAGAAGACACCGATCAGACCAGAGAAGTCGACGGCGCGGTGGATATAATTATTTCGGCGCTGAACAAAGCCGGGATCAACTACGACGAAGGTCCTATCGTCGGCGGCGATCACGGTCCGTACGTTCAGTCCGAGCGCAAGGACATATATCTCAAATACGCTGCGCAGCTTATAAAGAGCGGCGACGCATATTACTGTTTCTGCTCAAAAGATCGGCTTGCCGAAATACACGAAAAAGGCGCAACGAAGTACGATAAACACTGCCTGCACTTGTCCGAAACGGAAATACAAGATCGCATAGCGCGCGGCGAACCGTACGTTATACGTCAAAACATTCCCGAAACAGGCACGCACACATACCATGACGAAGTTTTCGGCGACGTTACCGTGGACTATAAGGACTTGGAGGATAATATCCTTATCAAGTCGGACGGCATGCCTACGTACAACTTCGCCAACGTCATAGACGATCATCTTATGGGCATTACTCACTGTATTCGCGGCGTGGAATATCTTATGTCGACGCCCAAGTACAATCTTCTGTACGACGCGCTCGGTTGGGAGCGGCCCGTATACATCCACCTTCAACCGATAATGCGCGACAGTCAGCACAAGCTCAGTAAGCGCGACGGCGACGCCGGATTCGAGGACTTTTTAAAGAAAGGTTTTCTGCCCCACGCCATTGTCAATTATATAGCGTTGCTCGGCTGGAACCCCAAAAACAACTGCGAAAAAATGTCAATGGCGGAGCTTATAAACAGTTTCTCTATAGACGGATTGCAAAAATCCTCGTCAATATTCGACGAAACCAAAATGCGTTGGCTCAATTCGCTGTACATCAAAGAACTGAGCGCGGAAGAATTCCATAACGCGGCACAGCCGTACTACGCCGAATATTATCCCGATAAAAACATAGACTATAAATATCTTTCCGAACTGCTTCAATCGCGTTGCGAAGTTTTGGCGGACATAAAGGAGCGCGCGGCATTCCTCGACGCATTCGATAACTTCGATCTCGAACTGTTTGTCAACAAAAAATGGAAGACCGATCGGGCAATGGCTAAATCGCTTATCGACGACTGCATTAAGGCGACCGAAAGCGCCGATCTCGGCGCCGCGCTCGAAACGTTGGCGGTAGATCGCGGACTCAAAAAAGGTCAGGTGCTTTGGATATACCGCATTGCTTTGACAGGTGCGGCAGCCACTCCCGGCGGCGGCGAAGAAATGGTAAAGCTGTTCGGCAAGAACGAAGCTTTGCGGCGGCTTAAAGCAGTTAAAGACCGTCTTAAATAATACCTTAAGAGGATACCATGAAAAAAACCCAAATAGTCACCGAAAACGCACCTCAGGCGATAGGTCCGTACTCACAGGCGATCGCCGTAGGCAAAATGCTGTATGCGTCCGGTCAAATCCCCATCGTTCCCGAAACGGGCAATATCGAAAGCGACGACATAGCGGCGCAAGCGCATCAAGCATTAAAGAACGTGCGCGGCGTGCTTAAGGCGGCAAACCTCGATTTTGCCGACGTTGTAAAGACGACGGTTTTCCTTACCGACCTAAACGACTTTGCGTGCGTCAATTCCGTTTACGCCGAGTATTTCACTGCTCCGTATCCGGCGCGCAGTTGCGTGCAAGTAGCGGCTTTGCCCAAGGGCGCAAAGATCGAAGTGGAAGTTATAGCAAGGCTTAAAAACAGTTTATAAAATTTGACAAGTTAAAACCGCAACATATAAATAAAAAAAGCAGTGAGAAATATATACTCGCTGCTTTTTGCTATACAAGTTGTAAATTCTTCTTTACAGTTCTCTTTCTTTATCGGACAGGAACGACACGCCGAACATTCCGACGCCCGTATGCGCGCCGATGACGGGTCCGACCCAGCCGACTTCCACGTCGCAATCGGGGCGCAAAGCCTTTACCTTATCGCGCATTTCCTCGCCGAGCTCGCCGCTGTCCGCCGAAGGAACGTAAATTTTACTGTTTGCGGTACAGGGCGCGCTGAACTCTTTGAATTTATCGAGCATGTATGCCATACCCTTGCTTACGCCCATCTTTTTGGCGACAACGGACAGTCCGCCCGCTTTGTTTATAATAAGTATGGGCTTAATATTGAGCGCCGTGCCGATGACTGCGCTTGCGCCCGACACTCTGCCGCCGCGCCTTAAGTGCATAAGATCGGTAGGCATAAACCACACTACGACGTGTTTTGCGTATTCGGCAAGCTTTTCGGCTGCCTCCTTTGCGCTCGCACCGCTGTTCCGCAGTCTTTCCGCCTCATCCACGACAATACGTGCAACTACCGTCGCGCCGAGCGAATCCACAACGTACACGCGTTTACCGTACTTTGCATTTACAGTTTCGGCGGCTTTGCATGCGCTTTCATACGTGCTCGAAAGCCCCGACGAAAGCGTAAGGTGAACTAAATCGCCGTCGTATTTTTTCAACAAACTCTCGAAAAACTCCTCATGTTCGATTATGTTTATCTGCGACGTCGTGGGCATTTTGCCTGCACGGATCTGATCGTAAAACGCTTTATAATCGGCGTCGCAGGAACACTCGTCGTAATTGGGAACATCGTCTATAGTATAAATCAACGGGCGATATTCGATGTTGCGCGCCTTAAGCTCGGCGCGAAAGATATCGCATGACGTATCTGTCGAAAGAATAAAACTCATTTTTTCTCCGTAATATATTGATTATTGTACTTGTCGGGTAATACAGCGGCGTACAACCGACCGCTTTATTCGTTAAAGAAATTTATTCGTCGCGAAGCTTATCCGAAACGAATGAGATACCGACTGCGCCGCAGCCTGTATGCGCGCCGATGACGGGACCTATCCACCCGATCTCTATATCGCAATCGGGACGGGCGTTCCGCGCTTTTTCCAGCATATTCTCGGCAAGATCGCTGTCCGCGCTCGCTATATACACCTTATGCGGCGTTTTTACGCTCGTATTTTTAAAAAGATCTATCATTG
>CATKFJ010000162.1 GCA_949747725.1 uncultured bacterium | reverse complement strand
CGCGCAGTTAAAAGCAACGGGCTTAATTGAGCGACAAACATCTTGCGGTCGTTTATCGTGCCGGCAATCGTATTATGAGCGTCCGCGTCCGCTTTATTCGCAAAATACACGCTGTCCGCTATATACTCCGTATCTCCTACTTTGTAAGTGAGCGTCATAAACGCGGCGTCGAATTTATTTTCGTCGGGAGTAACGGTTACCGTAAGTTTATCGCCGTTCGGAGAAAGTCCGTCGAGTTCGAGAGCGATATCGGCGTAATCACCGACCGACGGGATCTGCCAATCGAAAGTCTTATCACCGACCGAAACCGTCGGCTTTTTGCCGTTAAGGAACCTACGTGCAACAAGCTTGAAATCGGTTACGTTATCTGCGTCGGGCAAAGCAAAATCCACGTTGAACTCATTGCTCCATACGGATTCCTTTGCATAAGTATCGCAGCCCGGGGTAGTGAAATCTTTTCTGATCACCTTATCGGCTATATTATCGACAAATGCGTAGCATTGCATATCATAGTAAACGCCCTTAGCGACGCCGCCCAAGATCGCGATCTTACCGCCGCCGAAATACCTGTCGGCAACCTCGAAAATGCGCCAACCGTTGAGCATGACCTCTACCGCCGAGCCTGACGACACAACTGTAAAATAGAAATCACCCGTCGTACCGAATCCCGAATGGAATTCACCGTAAAGCGGTATATAGTCGCCGTCATTAAGCCAACCCACCATGAAATACGGACTGTTTCCGAGATTAAACAATTGAATAAGCAACCCGTTATAGCCGTACATGCCCACGCTTGCGTGCAAAAGAACACCGTAGTCGTGAGTGATTTTTTCGTCTTCCTTAACATCGATACGGGTACGGAAAGTATAATTATCCGTTCCGAAATCCGCCATTACGCCCCACTCGTGCTGTTTGTCGGAAACCCATTTACCGTTGACTGTATTTACCGTACCGTACAGCGGCATCCATTCGTTTCCAACAACTCCGTCCGTCATATAATACGGAAATTCCACAGTTTCGGGATAAACAAAATATTCGACATCAACAGCTATGTCTGCCGACATTTTTTCGCCGCCTTCGGGCGTAAGATAAACGGTTATTGTTCCGTCCGAAACAGATCTTGCCGGAATAACGAATTTGCTTCCCTGTTCGGTCTTACCTTCAAACTCGTAACTCCATTCGCCTTCGAGGTTTGTATTGATATAGTTTTTCAGATCGATCGCCGTGCCGTCGCCGACGGAATTGACGGTTATATGTTTTGTCGCGTAGAAATATTTCGACGGCGCTTCCTCGAGAACTGTGGAATAATCAAGCTCTACCGTTTTTGCGGCAAACGTTACCGTACCGCTGTTATCGTTTCGGACGCCCGCAGGAGAAAGTCGTACCGTTATCTTACCTTGCGCGGTTTGCGCCGGAAGTATAAGCTTTTGCGTAAATTCACCGCCGTCTATAGAATAGTCGATATTGCACTTATAGTGATTGGTTTGAATATCGACAAAATCGGAAACATCCACTTCGAGATCGGTATCGGTATATTTGAAATCATGCTCTATATCGCCTGTCTTTTCGATCGTCGGTAATTTTAACCAATTTACTTCCTGTCCTCGGAAGTGCGATGTTATCAACGAACTGTCGGTAGATATAAACTGATAATTTTTATAATAGCTGTTGGGAGTATCGCATGCAAATCCGTGATCGTTACGGTCGAAAGCATACGTCAAATCGAGATAATCGGCTACGCGCATAACTCCGCTTTTATCTTTATACAACAACCAATACGACGTTGCCGAATACCACCCTTCGATGTTTTTATCGAGATAAAACCCTACTCGCTCGCCGGCGGTCGCGCCCATGAACGCCGATTTAGGCACCTCGGTCACATTCATACCGAAGTCGCCCGTACCCGGCTGCGCGTCGCCCCAAGTAAGCGCTTTGCCTATCGACGCCCAACCGTCCTTATCTTCGAACGTCAAAGTTCCGTTCACGTCCACGTACACATCGACAGACTGATTACTATCCTTTGTCTTACTGACCCGAGCAAGATAATACTCGGTGTTTTCGTCGTGTTCGTCGGGAAGCCGCATTTTAAACGTTTGATCTTTTTCCGCGTCGTTCCAATAATCTATTTCTCCGGCAACGTTAAACCCGTTCCAATTAGCGCGAACCAACGTCGAACTTATATCGTAATCGGCATCGAGCAATTCTATATTAAAATCGGAATACGAACAAGCAACGCCGTCCGAATAAATGGATATAACGCCGCCTTCCGAATACGGCAAAGGCGCACACTGAACAAGCCAATCGTTGATTTTGAGATTGATCATACTGACTTTAACTGCGATATCTACGGTAAACCGATTAAAACCCGTATTTCCGAATGCTGCGTCCACACCGTTCAAAAGGTTAAATTCGGCTGCGCCCGATCTGTTTTCATGCCAATACCCCGTAGACAGCCATAAATTATTCGGACAATCGTTATTGAAATACCAGCTATACAATCCCAGATAATATCCGTTGGGAGCGTTCGCGTCTTTATCGCCGTTGATAATTATTCCGCCCAAGCCTTGCCACGGCGAAACGCCGTCCGCACAACCGATATATTGTACATTATACCGAAGATGAAAGTCCTTATATTCCCGAGTCGTACTTATAAGCGTAGGTCCGCAGTCCTTATCCGTAGTGTAAGTATAACCATTGTCGGATACGAGCGCGTCGTCTGTTATAGTCCAATTATCTTGCGAAAATGCCAAAGCCTCCTCGGCGGACGGCGCGGACGACGTCGCCGCGCTTGCAAAACCGAACGCCGCAAATGTCAACGCAACTACGCCCGACATTACAAATGCCTTTTTATTCATTTTTCTCATCATTTCACCTCACAGATATTATTCCGACTTTTATTTTTTGTTTTCGAAGTTATCGGTTTCCGACTTTTTACTTTTGTTTCTTACGATAAAATACGCTCCGACGGCAATGCCGATTACGCCGACAATGCCTAACGGCAAACCTACCGCAAGCCCGAGGTTTACTCCGCCGTCATTATTCGACTGCCAATCCGCGTCGGACGGATAGGCTTTCAATTCGTAAACGGTCGCTTCGCGGTAATTATATCCGTCCGATATGGTTTTTGCGGCGGCGGATTCGTAAACCTCTATCTGAGCGACGGACACGAAATTCTCTTCGCCGCCCGTTACACCGTATATGCGTATCGCGTCGCCTTTAACGGGCGGCGAAGAGAATTTCGTGTCCGTCGCTCAGATAGAGGT
>CATKFJ010000161.1 GCA_949747725.1 uncultured bacterium | reverse complement strand
ATATTGTAACAAACATCTTGATAAGAATACGCGTAATTATTCCCGTCAATGCACACGAAAAAACCATTATCGCAAATATCGATAGATATACTCGGAAAACAGTCGTCGTAAAATAATCGCGCAACATCGGCAAGCTCGGTATTCTCGTGTATATCAGAAATTAACATAAGGATTATTTTTCCGTTCGTAGTCGAGTTCCGTAGATTGTCCGTGGCCAGGTAAAACCGTATAGTTGCCGTTTAATTCGCACAGTTTTTTAAGCGAGATCAATAACTTGTGTGTATCGCCCGACGGAAAATCCGTGCGGCCCACACTCAAATAAAATAACGTATCTCCCGAAAAAACAGTATTATCATCTAAAATATAACAAACGCTTCCGTTAGTATGTCCGGGAGTAGATATTACCTTAAAACGGTGACCGAGCAATTCGAATTCATGTCCGTCGGTAACATACGTGTCTATATCAAAAGGTGCAACTTTATAACCGAAAAAATTATTGAGTATATCGACAGAACTATAATCGATTTCAGACATATAAATTTCGGCGCCGCGATCTTTGAGCAATTTAGCTCCGCCGACGTGATCGAAATGTCCGTGCGTTATAAGCACATGCGTAATATCTATTTTATTGTTTTCCGTAAAATCGATAACCGCTTGAGGTTCATCGGTAGGATCTATTACAACAGCTTTACCGTTTTCGATCAAACAGTAGCAGTTGGTAGCACAACTGCCTGAAATTATTCGTTCTATTTGCATAAATATCGATTCCGTTCCGTCAATTCATAGTGCGATAGACTTTATCTACATTGCGCACGGATTTAATTTTTTCTACTATAGTACCGAGCTGATCCGGCGAAGTTATACGGACATTAAGCGAAATCACGCCACGATCGGACTTATCGAGCGCTCGTGCAGACATGGATTCAATTGAAACTTTCATATCCGAAACAACTTTTGTGATACGCGCAAGAACTCCGCCGGAATTTTTGCATTCGACCGTGAGCGAAGCAACAAACGGAGAAAATTGACCGCCGCTCCAGTGCGCTTCTATAAGTCGAAAATCTTCGGCATTTCTGATATTGGGACAACTATCGCGGTGTATAGTGACTCCGCGTCCGCGTGAGATATACCCCACGATTTTATCGCCCGGGACCGGCGAGCAGCACCTTGCCATATGAACAAGCATATCCGTATGCCCGTTTACGACAATACCTTTGCCGTCATTCTTCGAAACCGATGAACTTATGACGCTCTCCGGCTCTACAGGATGTTCGCGCCGATAAAAATCGATCAGTTTCAACAATATTTGATTGGGCGTATATGCGCCGTATCCTACGGACGCATACATGTCGTTTACCGACGAAAAAGAATACCGCAACATTATTACATCGAGCCATTTCGGAACAAGCAAATCGTTCAAATTGTATCCGCGGTTCTTAGCTTCACGATCAAGCAATTCTTTACCGTGCTTGATATTCTCTTCCTTCATCTCGTGCTTAAAGAATGCACGGATCTTACTCTTGGCGGCGGATGTTTTGACAAACCTCAACCAATCGCGACTCGGACCTTTTGAATTTGCGGAAGTTATTATATCCACGTAATCGCCCGTTTGCAGCTTGGTTTCGAGCGGCACCATCTTATTATTTACCTTGGCGCCTACACATTTGTTTCCCACCTCGGAATGGACAGTATATGCAAAGTCAACGGGCGTAGCGCCTTCCGGCAAAGACAATACATCGCCGCGCGGTGTGAAAACAAAAACCTGTCCGCTGTATAGATCGAGTTTTAACGACTCATAAAACTCCTCGGGATCGGCAGTCTGCTCTTTTTCGTTTTCCATAACGCCGCGCAGCCACTCCAATTTTTCGTCAAGATCGGAATCTACCACGCGGTTTTCCTTGTATTTCCAATGCGCCGCAATACCGTATTCGGCTATTTTATGCATTTCATAAGTGCGAATCTGAATTTCGAACGGCGCGCCGTATGTCGTCATAACGGTAGT
>CATKFJ010000160.1 GCA_949747725.1 uncultured bacterium | reverse complement strand
TATCCCGACGGCAAGATATTGCTTGCCACACCATTCGGAGAAAAATAAAATGAAAGAATATGATAGAGTGGAACTAATAAAAGATCGTGCGGAGTATAAAAAAGCAGGCGTAAAAAGTGGCGACAAAGGCGTCGTTTTGGGCGGCGATAGAAACGGATATGTTTTGGTATATTTCGACGGAGAAATAGTTCAAGACGAAAACGGCGTTTATTGCACTACCGAAATCGATGTAGGTATTCGTGCCGAGGACTTAAAAATATTAAATGAATGGTAATTATTCGTTTTAGGTTGAGTATGCTCTACCAAACGGCATATAAGGGCGCGTCTTGCGCCCTTTTTGCGTGATAGAGAAATCCGTTTTGCCTCTGTTCGAAAA
The DNA here is from genome assembly GCA_949747725.1 of uncultured bacterium. Lineage (GTDB taxonomy): Bacteria > Bacillota > Clostridia > Christensenellales > Pumilibacteraceae > Anaerocaecibacter. The sequence continues at coordinate 14,029 of CATKFJ010000160.1, read as the reverse complement.
AATTTGGTCTACAATTTTCCACAATAATCTACAATTTACTTGACTTAACAACGAGTAAACTTATATAATTAAAATATAACTAAAATTCGTACAGAGGAGTTGACCAATGAAGAAAACCGTCTTGACGATTTCGCTGATCGTCATGCTTTTTACCATTTCCGTTCTTTGCTTTTCCGCATGTTCGTCGCCCGTCGGCTCCGATCCGCCCGAGATCGCCGACGTTTACGCAACGGACGTAAACGTAGTTTATGACGGCTCTCCGCATACCATAACCGTCAATAATACTCAAGCTTCCGACGTTGTTTTATATTCGACAGACAATGTGCATTGGTCGGAAGTTCCGCCGACTTTTACCGTTCCCGACGTTTATAAAGTGTATTATCACGTTACGCGCGCCGGTTTTAAAGATCTTTATGCTTACGCAACGATCACGATCTCACGGTCTGTATTAAATAACGTTTCGGCGCCGAACAAAACAGTCGTTTATGACGGCTCACCGCACTGTATCGATATTATCGGAACGTCTTCTGCCGACGATATATCGTACTCGCTCGACGGCATTAACTTTACCCAAACCGTTGAATGCACCGAAATCGGGCAATACACGATCTACTACCGCGTGAACGGGCTTTACGGCGATTATGCCGACTCGTCCACGCTTTTTATTTTACCGAATATTAGCGGAAAGTATTTGAATAAAAATTACGGAATTATTATTTTAACCGAAAATACCTGTATATTCGATAACGACGAATTACCTATTTTCTACGGCGTGGACGGGAACGGTAAAATAAATAGCGAAACGGATTTTTACGTAAAAAACGATATTTGTTGCGTAAACGACGTTAATTTCGATAAAATTCCGTCGAATTCGAATATATTTTGCATAAACGGCAACTATTGTTATGCATATTCGGACACTATTTCGTTGGATATTTATTTTATAAATAATTGCGCGGAAATTCAATTGACTAACGAAATATTATGCGTTATTTCCAACGTTAATTATTGTCCCGACGGTATTTATTTTAATTACGATATGTCGCATTGCACATTTGCCGTAAACTCGTCGGCAACGGTCACGCGCTTAGATATTCCCTTCGAACTGCTGTCCGAACAATCGATAGCGTTACCGTCGCTGCTGTATATTTACGACGGTTTGCCGCACGGTTATGAATTTGACTATGACGGCGAAGTTGTTTTCCCTACCGAATCGACTCCGCAATATATCGAAATCGGGGTTTATACCGACGATATTATTCTTGTGAAAGACGGGTATCTTCCGCTGAAACTGACGGGAAAGCTTGAGATCGTCGCCGACGTTTACGGCACTTATTATAATGCCGATACGGTTATCGTGCTTGCGCCCGACAACTCCGAGATCGACGGAAATCCCGTCGATTTGAATTACGGCAACGGGCATTGGAATATCGACGGTAAAATGATAGAGTTGACAGCCGACGGAATTAAATATGACGGCATCGCTTATTTTAAAGCGCAAAATATATTGCTCCGTTTCGATATCGGGAACGAAATTATCGTCGCTGAATATTCTGCCGAAGACCCTATCATTATAGACATAGAATCCGAAAGTTCGGGATACGCGATAACTATACTCGAATACGCCGAAAATACTTTGTTTGTAGACAGCGCGTCGGTCAAATTAACGGTAAACGGCACGCCGTGGTTTATAATCGATAACGATGACGGTTCATACACATGCATAATCGCAAACTCGGATATTATAAAATTTAACGCCGATATTATTTATATCGTTCTTTTATAATTTTTTATTATTTTAATTTATTCACGAAAAAATCGGGCAGATATTGCTCGATTTTTCGTTTGCGTAAAAATTATCGGTTATTTTGGTTTGTAATATGTTAAATTCGGAATTTTTAATTATATGTTACAACCTATATTTTTTTATAAGTAATTATTTTGTTTTTCCTTATTTAACCGTGTTAGACTTTTTGCTCTGCGTACGAGTCGCTTTGCCGGTAGTCTTGCTGCTGCAAGTTTGAGTACCGTTCGACTTCTTGCCGGAGCAATTGCGAGTCGTTGTCTTCTTCGTATTAGCCATACTCTTTTTTATCCCCCTTAATTTAGTTTATTTTTTACGCAATGTTAGTATGTACCGTGTTTGTACGATTATACGCCTTTATAAATAAAATTAAACGGTATTACAGGCTTACATAATATAAACGCTCGAATCCGACGTTCATACTCATTGAAAAAAATCTTGATTTACTAAACCGCCGGTTTAGCTCGACGGTAGACTATCCGAAGATTTTTATTGTCCGTGTAAAATTTCGTTACAGCGCGCCATTATTTTCTATTTGGCATATCGGTTGTTTTAGCAAACGGCGAGTTCGAGTTTCTATACGCTTATACTTAAAGTTTTATTTTTTCGAAATTTTACGCGCGCATAACGAAAATCGGCAGAATATTATCCTGCCGATAAAAATCAACCTTCAAATTATTTCGACAAAATCTCGATTTACTAAACCGTCGGTTTAGCGCACCGTAAGGGTATCCGAAAATTTCCTTTCTCCGTGTAAAATTTCAATACAGAACGCCGTTTTAAGCGGTTATCAAGCTTAAAACGGCGACGGCAAAGCATAATTCGGACTTGATGACCGCTGTCGCGGCGGTTAAGCAACCGAAGATTTCTCCGCTCCGTTCGCTACGCTCACTTCGGTCGAAAAGACATGGAAAGGACATGACGCCCTTCAGTCGAAAGGACAAGCCCAACCATGTCATTCCGAGCGTTTTTTGCCCTCTCGAGGGATCTATATGCTAATACATAGTGGCGTCCGATAAATTTCTAACGTCATAAAACTATTCGGGTGCAACCTACAACAAACAGCCTAAGTAAACACACGGCACTAAAGGTTTTCTTGCTTACTTCTTTTACAAAAGAAGTAAGCCGAACTCCCAATTATTATATCAAACATCTTACCACGCCGAGTACTCTGTATATAGCGTATTTAAACCGTTTGGCGGCGTCTACGGTCGGCGCGGACGGTATATTTTCGGTCAAAATATACTCGTTGTCCTTTCCGACTTCAAGGCTGTTATTTACCATTGTATCGGTAATATAATCGGTCAATATTTTATTGAACGCCGGCGAATCGATCACCAAAACGCTTTCCGTATCGATATGAATGCTGCGTTCGTCGAGGTTGAACGATCCTATAATGCTGTAACGATCGTCTATTGCGAACATTTTGGCATGCAATTGATTCTCCGCTTGATATTCGAGCAGTTTAATATCGTCGGTCAAATAAGCTTTGCGCGTGTAATAATAATCGGCATACCCCACGTTACGCGTATTATACAGCGAATTAGTAATCAAAACAAACTCATCGTTGCGTGCCGCCAGACTTTTGATCTGATCTTTTTTATCGTTTTGTAACAGAGTATACGGTGTTACAAGGATAGATTTTTTTGCGTCATACATTAAATTATACAGCGCTTGCCAAATAATAGGCGATTTCTTGCGCGCCGAAATTCTGTTATTCACCAAAGTTATTTTATCGACCGCAACGCCTTGGCTTGCATAATCTATCGTTGCGTTCGCAAACTCGCTTTTTGCAAAATATTCCGTATATTTGCCGATATATAATTTTTTTGCCTCTATATCGTCGATTTTTGACGTAAATCGCTTGACCAAGCCGCTTTTCAACATAGTTTCGTAATAGTGTTTTACCTGTCCGGCAGCCCCGTTTGCGCCGCTGTTCGTCACCATGACTTCCATGTCGAAATTGGATAAATATGCGCCCGTACCCATATTTACGCCCCCGACGATGCATTTATCGCCGTCGACAACGGTCAGTTTATCATGCATAAGCGTCATTAAACCGCCCGGATCGAATACGTTCACCCCTTTAAAAAAATACAGTTCGATATTGTTATGATTTGATAACAAATTTTCTATAGGCTTGAGCGATCCGCCGAGTTTGCCCATTTTACCGTCGAGCACAACGCGCACTTTTATTCCGCGATCGGCAGCGTTTATAAGCGCGCCGTAAAAGATATCTGTAAAATCTCCGGCATAGGTATCGAAAACCATAAAATCGACGGTTTCCTTTGCGTCGGCTATCAGTTTGAGTCGTCTGTTAAACGTGCTCTCGCTCGTAGGCATGAGCAACACACGTTCTTTAAGCCGCTCCGATCTATTTATTTGCTCTTGCGATGCGGACAACGCTTCGCGCGTGATAAACACATTTTCGCTTTCGGACACATTTACCGTTTGAGTGTAGGGCAATACCGCCGCAAGCATGTACCAAATAATCGCCGCCAACAAATAGAATACCACGGTCATCACGACAAATCCGACGCGCATTCTTGTTTCATACAGCAATACAGCTTTCTTTTTATGCAACGGTTTCACAGTCATATTGTAACACATAGCTTTTTAAAACGCTACTGTTTTAATTAAATATGTTTAAAGCTTTTAACTGTTGCCAACAATTATTTTCGGAGGTAAATTATGAATCCTTTTAACGAAAAACCGTGCAAGATCGAGAAGTGCGTTGCGGATTGGAGAAAAATATATCCCACGTCTTACGATAAAAACAGCACGGACGCTTACACCAAAGTACGCACTATCTTACTAAACGGAGCGGAATTCGAAGAAGCTTGGTTTATGCATCAGCTTGCCAGACACACCACAGACAACAATCTTCGCCGCGACGTAGGTTACTTGCGTAAACTCGAACAGCAACAACAAAAACGCATATCGTTCTTTAAGCCTAAGGACGAAACGGCGCTCGAAACTACTATTTCCTATGAGCAACTCGCGGTAGATCTTACCGCAGTTCTTGCCCAAACGGAAAAGAACAAATACGTTAAAGCCGCACTCGACTTTGCTCTCCTTGAAGACTTCGATCATCTGTATCGATTCAGCGATCTTTTGGAAATGGAACAGGGCATAACGGGCGAAAAGTTAGTCGGCAGTTATACCGAAATAATGCCCGGCAGACCGACTATCGCAGAACACCGCCATCCGTTTGACGATATTCGTCGTCCGGTAACTCCCGACGCGTCGCTTGCAACAAAGCTTCACACAATGATAATCACCGCTGCCGAACAGCAAACTATGAATTTCTATATGAATCTCGGCACGTTCTATCCGACTTCCGATTTGGGCAGAAAACTTTTTCTCGAGATCGGCATGATAGAAGAACAACACGTTTCTCAATACGAATCGCTTATGGACGCAAGCACAACATGGCTCGAATGTCTTTTAATGCACGAATATTGCGAGTGCTATCTGTATTATTCCGCAATGAGCGAAGAAACAAACGACGTCGCCAAAAAAATATGGACGTCTCACTTCGAGCAGGAACTGTCGCACCTGCACTATGCCGCGGAGCTTTTAAAGAAGTACGAGGGCAAGGAATGGGCACAGGTAATACCCAACGCCGAATTCCCCACGCTTCTGACATTTAACGATAATTGCGAAAAGAACAAACATTATATACGCAATATTTTGAAAAACACCATAAACAACACTTCGGTACTCGAAGAGTATACCGATCTCAACAATATTCCCGACGATTACGAATATTTTAAATATAACAATGCCGTTAATAAAACTCCGTCCGCAGTTGCCAGCCACAAGGTAATAGACAGTTATATTGCCGAATTCGGCGAAGACTACCGATTTACCGTTGCCGAACACCCCGTTAAATGCTTGAGAAACCGCAAAGAAGACAATATAAATATCGGACGAACTAAGCAAGACTGAAAATAAAAGAACGCTCGTACAGAGCGTTCTTTTATTTTGCAATGTTTCACATGAAACAATTTTTATAGGTTTTGTTTATTGTTCCACGTGAAACACTGTTTTTAAGTCAATATTTTATGTTCCACGTGAAACATTAGTTTCTGTAATTCTGCTCCAAATAAGCTAACATGCTCTCGATTCGGCTCAGATCGTCGGGAGTATAATAGTCTATAAATATACGACCCTTATTATCGTTGCCGAGCAAAGAAACCTTTGTTCCGAATGTTCGCTGCATGCGCACGACCATATCTTTAAGTTCGAGGCTTTGTTTTACGGGTTCGACTTTCTTTTTGGGATTTACTGTGTTTTTAACGAGTTTTTCGAATTCGCGCACGCTCATTTTATCGTCGCGACCCTTATCTGCAAGCTCGGCTTGAAGAGCGGGGTCGGCAACTACTACCAAACATCTCGCGTGTCCGGCGGAAAGGTTGCCGCTTTCTACTAATTTTTGCACGGGTTCGGAAAGTTCCATAAGGCGCAAAAGGTTAGCTACGGTGGGACGCGCTTTACCGATACGCTCCGCCGCTTCCTCTTGAGTATATCCGTAATCGTCCATAAGTTTTCTTATGGCGCGCGCTACTTCCATAGGATTCAGGTCTTCGCGCTGAATATTCTCTATAAGTGACAGCTCGTCTATTTCTACAGGCGTACACTCGCGCACACATACGGGTACGGAAACAAGTCCCGCGGCAGTCGCCGCCCTGTAGCGACGTTCTCCGGCAATTATCATATATCTGCCGTCGGGTTTAGGCGTAACTATAAGAGGGGTAATAACGCCGTGTTTTTTAATGCTTTCCACGAGCGCGGCAAGCGCGTCGTCGTTAAACTGCTTTCGAGGTTGATCGATATTGGGGTCGATATTGGATAACAGCATCTCGGACGTTTCCGTTGTGCCAATAACCGACTCTTCCTCGATATCGCTGAGCAATGCGCCCAAACCGCGTCCCAAACCGCCTTTTCTTATCGGTGCCATAATATATCTCCGTTGTTTTTTATTATATTATATACGGCGCAAGCGTATAAGTCAAGCAAATTATATGGCGCTGCTAACCAAACGCGAAATGGCGGAATATAGGGAAATATATATAAAAAGCAATGAATTTAAAAATAATTATCGTTTTAAGGCGCGAAAAGATATGGCGCATGCGTTCCGCTACAATGCAATTACTTGACAAAAGAGCGAAAATGATATATAATACGAAAAATTTTTCAATTCGGAGCCGGCCTTGGATATAACGAGTCCCAGCAGTTTATGGAAAGATTACGACGTAACGGCTTTGCCGTTTAACGAGTACGCGCTTTCCGAAAAAACCGATAACGGTATATGTATACGGGAATTCTACTTTGACGGTCATGTAACGGTAGACGGCAGAGTGCGCGCTTTTATGCGTATAAGCGAAAACCCGTCCGCGAAGGGCGTTATTTTGTTTGTTCCGAGCGTGGATGATTCAATCAATGCCAACGCGATAAAAAATCTTTATTCGCGCGGATACACCGTTGCCGTATTGGATTATTTGGGAAAATCGGATGACATCGCAAGATATACTCTTTATCCTCGATCGCTCGATATTTGTAACAGCCGCGGCTGTGATGTATTCAAACTTGCCGCGGACGCGCAGTATAGCCGCTGGTATATGTGGACGTGCATTGCGCGCCGCGCCGTTAAACTTCTTAAAAAACTGTATGACGCGGACATTTTTGCTTTAGGCATCGGTCTTGGCGGATGTACTGTATATAAGCTTGCGGCATTCGACGACGGCATTAAAGCCTGCGCTACGCTGTTAAACATAAATCCACAAGTATCGGGTTCGGGTAATGAGATAATAAATTATCACGCGTCGCTCGATAACTTAGCTTATGCTACACTTTGTAAGCTTCCGTTATTTATGGGCGTGGCGTCAAACGACGAAGACGGTTCGCTCGATAAAATGTCCGAGCTTGCCGACGAAACGGCGTCGCTTAAATGTTTCAGAATAATAGAGCGCTCATTCCGTTGCGGAATAAATAATATCTACGGCGAAGTGATCGATTTCTTCGAAAATTATCAAGCTCCAATACTGACGCCCGAAATAAAAGCCTCTAATTCGGAAGGAAATCTTTATTTTAATATAACTATTTCTTCCGACGACAGTGATTTAATTCAAAACAGCGATAATTTACCGCAATACGATCTCGATCTTTATGTAGCATTTTGCATAGAGGACGCGCGATATCGAAATTGGATGAAGCTTTCGACGATCAATTTGGGCGAAAACGGCTACATCTCGCATATAAACGTGTGTCAATCCGAAAAGCCTATATATGCCTTTGCAAATATAACATTGCCGAACGACGACGGCACGACCGCGCGTGAAAATTCGTCGGTAGTTTTTAACATTCTGCCCAAAACTCTCGGCATCAAGTCCAAACCCGGAGTAAGTCACCGCAAAATTTACGATTCGAGCATGGGTAAGGACGGCTGGATAGCGCGAAACGGCGAAAAGGTTTATCTTAAAAAAGGTCCTTACGACATAGAGGGAGTAACGTCTGACAACGGATCTCTTATAACTTTCAAGCCCGGAGATCCGTTGTTTAAAGTTCCGACAGACACGCTTCTTCAAATAATGGTATGCGGAAAACCGCAAACTCTGACCGTGACGGTTAAAGATATGAATTACGAATACAGTTGTCAAGTAGACATAAAAACGTCGGACGATTGGTATAAATTTTCGTTGGCACATCATAATTTTAAAGGTCAAAACGGCACATTGGTCGATTGGTCGCAAATTCTTGTTTTGGAATTTTCATCGGATGAAAGTTTTACCGTAGATTCTGTAATTTGGGTATAACGACATGAACGATAAAATAAATTCGGGAGAAAACCTTTTAAACAGACGCGAACCTCTTATCGGCATATTTATGTATGCTTTGATTTTCCTGCTTATAGGCGTTATTACTACATTTTTCTTTTTAGCCCTTGTTCCCGTAGACGGGGACAGCATGGAAAACACACTGCACAACGAACAATATTGTATTGTACAACGCAGATGTTTCAACGTGCAATATAACGATATAGTAACTATAAATACTTCGGTAAACAAAAAAGAACAACATATCGTTATCAAAAGAGTAGTCGGTATGAGCGGCGACAAGCTCGTCTTTATGTCTTCTAAGAACAATAGAACGGTAGATCTGTATATTTGCAAAGCGGAAAATAACTATTTCGAGTTGCTTGACGAACCTTATATTAAAGAGCCCATGAGCCGTGCTATAGGCGTATACGAAAACGTAATAGTTTTAAACTATACTCCTTTACTCACCGAACTTAACATAAAAGATCCGTCATTACATGCCGAGCTTTCAAAAATAGAAAAATCAATAATTACCGTTCCGGAAAACAGCATATTTTTTCTCGGCGACAATCGCAATAATTCCAAAGATAGCAGATATTACGGCACACGCACTATCGATAAAATTACGTCAAAAGTGCTTAAAATTTTATAATTTGTTATATTTTTATAACTTTTAAATAACAAAAAAGGTGATAATATGGCTTTAAATACAGTTATAACTACGGACAGCGCATCCGATCTGAACAGCCTTTTTAAATCGAGAGAAATAGGCGAATTTCCTCTTTATGTCATTCTCGACGATAAACAGTATCTCGACGACGTGGATATCGATCCTACTATGATATTCGATCATTACGCGAAAACGGGCGATCTTCCAAAAACGGCGGCGCGGTCAATAGACGATTTTTATAATTATTTCAAATCTTTCACGGACAACGGAAAGTCGGTAATACATATAGCAATATCGTCTAAAATTTCTTCTACATACGACTATGCATGCGCAGCGGCAAAACGGCTCGACAACGTTTATGTTATAGACGGACTGTCGCTTTCGTCGGGGACCGGTCTTTTGGCGCTTGCCGCCGCCGATATGCGAGATCGCGGGATCGACGCGGAACATATAGTAAAGACAATAGAAAAGCGCAAAAACGAAGTTCAAGCGTCATTTATGATAAACACGCTCGACTTTTTATACAAAGGCGGTCGGTGCAGCGGACTGTCGGCATTCTTCGGAAAAGCATTTTCCATAAAACCGACGCTTCAACTGATAGAAGGAAACATTACAGTCGCGCGCAAATTTTTAGGCAACTTCGATAAAAACATTCTAAAATACGTTGACTATACGCTCGAAAGGTATAACAGGCCCGATTTAAGTAACGTTTTTATAACACATACGCAAGCTAATGCCGACACCGTAGAAGCGGTACGCCAAAAGCTTATCGCTTTCGGATTCGCGCCGGAAAACATACACGAAACGATCGCCGGTTCTACTATTACCAGTCACTGCGGAAAAAGCACTCTCGGTATTCTTTACATAAACGACGGAAACAAAAGATAATGAAAAATATTTCGACTTCCGAACTTGAAAACTCTCGCGGACGGCGTATTTTTGCCGATTTTCTGTTAAACAATTTCGAAAACAAAGATCTTTTGCAGATATTCGATAAACTGACTGAACTGTACATTCAAGTAAATTCGGTAATAAATATTTCCGCTCTGCGCAATTACGACGATATTTACATCAAACATTATCTCGACAGTGTGTATCCGTATAAATATTTCGACGGCGAGTGTGCGGACATCGGCTGCGGCGGAGGTTTTCCGTGCATTCCGCTCTCTATCGTTACCGATCTTAACTTCACAGGCATCGAAAGCGTAGGAAAAAAACTCACTCTTATAAAACGGTGCGTATCGGAACTCAATTTTAAAAATATCAATACCGAGTACTCACGGTCGGAAGATCTCGCAAAAAATAACGTTAAATTCGATACCGTGTGTGCGCGCGCCGTTGCTGACCCCGATAAATCGATAAAGCTTTGCGCGCCGCTGACGAGATCGGGCGGAAAGATAATTCTTTACAGAACGCAAAACGACGAACGGGCTTCTCTTTCGACCGAAACATTATGCAATGTAAAATTACATAACATTGTCGATTACGTATTACCCGAAACCGAAATAAAACGACGTTTATTCATTTACGCTAAAGAGTAGATATTATATATATATTTTATCAGATATAAAGATGATAATGTGTGTATAAATGTTTATAAGTAAAAAAAAACACAAAATATACGTGTTTAAAAGAAAAAATATACAACGGAGTGGATAAATCATAAAAGTAAAAGTGTATATAATTCGGTTTAATTTTGTCGACTACGGTGTGTATAATATAAAAGATATATACATAGCAAAAAAACGGCTTTAAAAGAACGGAAAAAATAGAAAAAATTTTAACCACAAATCAAAGGTTGTCTACAAAAAGTTCAAAAATTATGAACACAATAAACAAAAACGATATAATAACGGCGTTGGCGACTCCGTACGGGAAGTCGGCGGTAGCAATAATAAGAGTAAGCGGAAGCGGCTGCATAGATTTAGCGGCACGATATTTGTCGCGTGAGCTAAAGGCAGGGCAGTTGAAAGTAAATGTGTTTAAAGGTGATAATTTCACGGAACGGCTGATGGCGGTTTGTTACAGAGCGCCTCATTCGTATACGGGAGAAGACCTTGTAGAATTGTTTCCGCACGGAAACATGACGATTTGCGACGGGATAATTAAAAGTCTGATAGGCGGCGGAGCAAGGCTCGCGGAACGCGGAGAATTTACAAAAAGAGCGTTTTTGAACGGAAAAGTGGATCTGATGCAGTGCGAAGCGCTTGCTGATATTATAGACGCGCAAACTGCCGAACAGCTCAATTACGGCAACACACGGTATGACGGAGGGTTTAAATCGCTCGGAAACGCCGAATCATTGCTTAATAAGGCGTTGAGCTCGATAGAGGCGGTTTTGCATTACAGTGACGAACTCGAGGACGGAGAGATAGATAAAGCCGTTATAAACGACGTTTACGGCGCGATAGGAAAGGCAATTGCAGAGCTTGAAAAGGAAGTAAACGGATTTGCCGGCGGAAAAATAATAAACGACGGGTTTAAAGTTACGCTTATAGGCGCGCCTAACGTAGGTAAGTCCACTTTATTAAACGCATTGACGGATAGCGACCGCGCTATAGTAACGGATATTGCCGGAACGACGCGCGATACTTTGAACGGAGAATTCGTATATAAAGACAGGAAGTTTTCGGTAACGGATACAGCCGGGCTAAGAAGCGACACGCGCGACGCGGTGGAAAAAATAGGTATCGAACGGGCTTTATCCGCAGCTAATGACGCCGATGCGGTGGTTTTTGTGGCGGAAAGCGCCGAAACGGTGTTTGAAAATGAAAACGAATATAAAAATTTAATAAAGGTAATAAATAAATGCGACGGAACGGAAGATGTAGGTGAAGATTACAATAAGGCGATAGATAGCGGCAGGCTTAAAATAAGCGCCAAAACAGGGAAAAACGTAACCGCGCTAAAACAGATGATGTATGACTTATGTCCGAAAGATCACGGATCTATTTGCAATCACCGTCAGTACGAATGCGCCGTTAAGTGTTTAGACAGTCTTAAGGCTGCCGAAAAAGAGTGTAATGTTGCCGGAGGCTTGGAAATAGTTGCGGCGCTGTTATACGAAGCATATTCCGCTATAAAAGAAATGTACGGCGAACAGGCGGACGAAAGCGTTATTTCGTCGGTTTTCGAAAGATTTTGTGTGGGTAAGTAGCATGAAAAGCAAGACTGAAAGAAAAAACAAACAGGCAAGAACAGCCGCGACACAGATAAATAAGACGGTTGCGGTCAATAAAAAAGCGGCGTTCGACTACTTTTTCGTGGAAACCATGGAAGTAGGAATTGTGCTCGAAGGTTCGGAAGTTAAGTCTATAAAAAAGGGCGACGTGTCGTTGCGCGACAGTTTTTGTTTTATGGAAAACGGCAATCTCGAACTGAAAAACTGTCAGATAACGCCGTACGCCAAAGTCGGAGCGTTTGCTCCCGATCCGAGACGTTCGCGCCGATTGCTTGCCCATAAAGCTCAGCTCGACAGGCTTACTTCCAAAGCCAAAGAAAAGGGATACACTATCGTACCCGTTAAAATGTACTTTAAAGGTCGGTTTGTAAAGGTGGAGATAGCGCTCGCCAAAGGTAAAAAGAACTACGAAAAGAAAGAAGTGATAAAAGAACGCGATATTAACCGCACGGCTGCGCGCGAAATCAGCAATTATTAGTTTTAAGCCGACTGTTTTGGAAGGGGCTTGACAAAAACCGCAGATATTTAGTATAATAATGTTAGAAAAACATTAGGAGACGACATGACAACTTTTTTATCAAACGCATTTAACGATCCGAGCAATCCGTGGTATTACGTATTGGGCGTGTTTTTTCTTTTGATCATATTCGGCGCATTGGCGTTTTATATAGTGTGGGACGGCAAGCGTAAAAAGAGAAAAAGCGAAGAAAATCAGGAAAATTCGAATAACGAACCGCCTGTCGAGAAATCGGCTCCCGATACGGATAACGTGTTAAACGCCGACGTTGAGGACAATGCCGATACCGAAGAAAGATCCGAACAATAGAGCTAAAAAACCGAGCAATAGCTCGGTTTTTTAATGCCGTTTTTCGCGGTCTGAGACGGAATTTAACATGCGGAAAGAAAAAGTTATATACCCTTACCGTTACGCTAAACCGTCGGTTTAGCAAATCGTGATTTTTTAAAATAAGTTTGACGGATAAAAATTCGTCGCTTGTAAATAACTTCAGGTTTTTTTATAGCGTTCGGAATTATACGGACGAAAAGTCATTGCGCGATTTAAGTAAAACTTTTTCATGGAAGTTCCGAAGCGGCGCGCAAATATACGGATGTAATTTGACGGCAGCGAAATATAATCTTTGCGACAGCGTATGCGGCAGCTCGCCGCCCGTTTTAAGACGCGCTCATTTGAAAATTTTACATGATGTCAAAAAAACTTCGGATACCTTACCGTCAAACTAAACCGACGGTTTAGTAAATCAAGATTTTTTACATCGGGAATGAAGTCAATAAAAAAGCGCCCGACAAAGCCGAGCGCCGTCTAAATTAAATTCATCGATTACCGTAATTCCCATAGGGAATTTAATAAGACGCAAATAATAAAGATTTAGGCATAGCGTTAGGCTATGCCTTTTCTGTACTTTTTTCTGTGGACGAACTTGGCTACTCGTAGCCTAGTGAGATATAGATATGTTTTATATTTCCCGCAAAATTCAATCGGTTGCGTTCTTTCATTTTTCGTGATATAATAATTGTACGATAAACAATAATTT
>CATKFJ010000159.1 GCA_949747725.1 uncultured bacterium | reverse complement strand
GGTTGCGGCAAGACTACGCTGTTGAGAGTGCTGTCGGGACTCGAAAAACCGACTTCGGGCGAACTGTATTTCGACGGCGTGCTGTACAAGGACGTTCCGATAAAAGAACGCGATACGGCAGTCGTGTTCCAAGAATACGTGCTATATCCCAAAATGACGGTTTGGGAAAACGTGGCTGTTGCGCTCGAGCGGTACGGTCTTCCGCGCGAGGAAGAGGAAGACCGCATACGGCGCGTGCTTAAAGAACTCGATCTTTTAAAATTCAAAAATCAATTGCCGCGCGTTCTTTCCGGCGGACAGCAACAGCGCGTTGCTCTTGCTCGCGCTATAGTAAGAGATCCGTCGCTCATTCTTTTCGACGAGCCGCTGTCTAACGTAGCGGAGGAACAACGGTTCGAATATTTGACGCTTATACTTAAGCTGAAAACAAAACATCCTCAAACTACTTTTGTGTACGTCACTCACAATGCGAAAGAGGCATTTACGATAGGCGACTGTTTGCTTATAATGGACGACGGAAAAAATATGCAGTTCGGGGAAAAAGAACGTGTGTGGAAGTACCCGTACACTGCCGACGATTTGCGTACGCTTGTCGGCGAGCCTATCGAATACGTCGGTAAAATGGACAAAGGCATTTTTACTTACGACGGCGGAGAGATAGACTTTAGCGGTAAAACGGATCACAGCGGCAATGCGACTGTGATATACAATCCGTACAACTTCGACGAGCCGCACGCCTTCGACGAAAACGGCCGAACATTATTCGGAGAAAGAGAAACGTGTCTGTTCGACGGCGTGTTCGACGGGAATAAACTTTCTTTCTGCGGACTCGAAATCGCCGTCGACGCCGATTTCAAACAGCGGTTCACGGGCGCGTTCGGCAAAGTGAAAGTGGGCGTTAAAAGCACGGATATCGGGTTTAAACCGAATGTGAACGATATAAAACTGTCTGCGGAAAAATGCGCCGAACCCGACGCGTATGCCGTAGGCGGACGGAAAATAACCGTTTACGGCGGAAAGGAATTCGACGGCAATATATACTTTTCTCCCGACGGTATAGAGCTTTTCGATACAAGCGGAGAGCGCATACTTGCGCACTACCGCGTGTACGGCGAGAGCGTGGAAGGCAAGCTTAAGGGAGATAGGCTAAAGCTCCCGTGCGGCTGTATGTACGGCGTTAAAAGCGATTTCGAAGGCGATGTAGGCGTAACGTTCAAACCGACCGCGCGAATAAGCAAGGGCAAAAATGGCATGCGCGCCTTTGTTCTCGACGAGGAAGTCGTGGGTAAAGACAGGCTTGTGTACTGCACGCTGAAAGGCTTCGAACACTATGTAGTGTTTCGCGCCGACAGGAACGAACATTTCCTCGGCGTAAAGAAATTAAAAATCATTGTAGACCCGTCGGGCGTCGTTCTACGTCCGAGACATTATTAAAACAGGATGTGTAAAATGAACAAACAAAGACTCGAATACCCCCGCCCGCAATTTCGCAGGGACAATTGGCTGCCTCTCAACGGTGAGTGGGAGTTCGCTTTCGACGGCGAACATCTTTCCGAAGTTAAATTCGATAAAAAGATCGTCGTGCCGTTTTCGTATCAGTATGCCGCAAGCGGTATCGGCGATAAAACTCATCACGACAGAGTGTGGTACCGCCGTTCGTTCGAGATAGACGGTAAAGACAGAGAGCGCGGCGCGTTGCTGTGTTTTAACGGCAGCGACTATAAAACGGAAGTGTGGATAAACGGCGTCTATGCCGCAGTACATACAGGCGGATTTGCCCCGTTCGCTGCAGATATCACAAAATATCTGAACAAATCGGGCAAAAACGAAATAATAGTCGGATGTTACGATCCGCTCGATCCTACTACCGTGCGCGGCAAGCAGAGTTGGATAGATTCGCCGTTCGCGTGTTGGTACGTGCCCAATAGCGGCATATGGCAGAGCGTGTGGATAGATTTCTTCGACGGCGACGCGATAAGCGAATACACGCTTACGCCCGACATAGATAAATGCGCGTTTTACGGCGATGTAACAACGCTTAACGGCGTTGCCGACGCGATAGAATTCGACGTTAAGTACGACGGTAAAACTGTCAAAACGGCGCGTTTTTCGCTCGACGGCAAGCACACGCGTTATAATATCGGTTTAATGGAGATAGATTTCGTAGACGAAAAACATTTCTGGACGCCCGAGCATCCCAATCTGTTTTACGTGGATATGACGTTGCTCGAGAACGGCGCGCCCGTCGATACGGCGCACACTCGGTTCGGTATGCGCAAAGTATCGATAGATAACGGCGGTAATATTTGCCTTAACAACAGACTGATTTATCAGCGTTTGATACTCGATCAGGGTTATTGGAAAGAGAGCGGCTTAACTCCGCCGTCCGTCGACGATATTAAAAAGGATATCGAGCTTGCAAAGGCTATGGGCTTTAACGGCGCGCGTAAGCATCAAAAGCTCGAAGACCCGTATTTCTATTATCTTGCCGACGAGCTCGGCTATCTTACTTGGTGCGAAATGCCGTCTGCGTATAATTTCAACGCGCAAATGGTTCGCGGTCAGATAAGCGAGTGGCAGGAGATAATCGCGGCGTGCAGGAACTTTACGAGCGTCGTATGTTATGTTCCGCTTAACGAGAGCTGGGGTACTCGCAAGAT
>CATKFJ010000158.1 GCA_949747725.1 uncultured bacterium | reverse complement strand
TTCAGATAAAAATAACAGATAAGATTTGCAATGATCTTATCTGTTATTTTCTCGTTATGTCATAAAATAAGAAGTTTACGCCACTGCGACTGCGGCAAACGTAACATTCTCGCCGTCGCACCATAAAGAAAATGTAATATATTCTTCATTTTCGGCTGTGACTTCGAATTCCACAAGATCGTAATTGGATCCGTCAATGCGCGACGCAACCTTATCCTCGGCTAATTTATTGCCTGCGCTGTCTACAGCGCGCACATAAACGTCGCTTTTCCAACCGCCCGTCCATAGCCTGATCTTTTTAACAGTCGCATCGACTTTTATGCGTATCGATATCTGCGTTCCGAAAATACCGCCCGTCCTATCCGATCCCGTACCGCTTGCCGATTGAACGTTTTTCCCGTCGCTCCAATTAAATGCAACTCTGTAATCCGTCAATCGGTTATTCTCGTTGCAGTAAAGCGAATCGATATCGATGTACTCGCCGTCGCGCTTTTCGTCGGACGGATTAAAATACGCCCAATCCAACGTTCCCGACGCCGTAAGATCCACCGTTTCCGCCGCGTCGTACGACTTGACCGAAAAATCGAGAGTCGTAGTGGGTCCTTTCTGTTCGGGAAGTTCGACAAGCTCGGATGCAACCACCGCGGCGGCAAGAGATATATTACCGCGCAACCCGACATTTGCGTCGGTACATGTTAATTTGACGATAATTATACCGTTATTTTCGACAGTTATCGGAAAAACTATTTTTTTGCAAAGTGCGTTGCCGGACGTCCAGACTATGGGATCTGATCTTTCGAGCAATGTACCGCCCGCGGTGTAGATCTCCGCCGTACAGGTTGCGTTCCACGCCCCGGCATAAAGAACTACATATTTGTTTTCCGGCGTAACGGACATTGTCAGCGTTATATCGCCGAGGATAGCAAAACGTCCGTCATGCTTCGTTCCGTCATCGAGATCCATACTGCCGTCCGAATAAACCATTTCGGTCGGATAGTCGGACAAAACGCTTTCTTCGGCAAATCCGGCTCCGAGAATAATATCTCCGCCCTGTTTTCTCACATGACCGCGCCGATCGAAACGTATCCAATCGCCCGTTTCGCCGGCTACGGTAAGGTCGACCTTTTCTCCGAGATCTTCCACAGTACCTTTGGAAACCGTCACCGAATTATCGAGCTTTGATATTTCGGGCAACGTTTTGGACACAAGCGACGCTATGCTCGTTATGACCGATTTCGTAGCAGTGCCTACGGGCACGCCCGAATTGACCGAGTACGAAACATACAGTTCCGACAGAACGTCCCCCTTGACTTCTATCACGACACGTTTGGTGAACGCACCGTTCATATTGCCGAAAGTGACTGTTTGAACATTACCGGCTCTGTCGCGTACCGTAAAGTCGGCAGTGCAATATTCGCCGCCTACATAGAATACATAATACGCATCGCCGCCTATCGTTTCGATCTTATAATCGAAATTGATATTGGACGCGATCGCCGAAAAGTCATATTCGGTTTTATCATGACGTTTGTATTCCGAGCAAAAGAACACGCCTTTTTCCGTCCACGCCGCATCGTATGACGTAGGGGTCGATATGTACCGCGACGTTTTTCCGTCGGCGGCGCCGTAAGAGACCCAATCCAGCGTGCCGTCATCGAGTTTTGCGCCGTCACCGGCAACGCCGAACGTAAGATCGAAATCCACCGCGGTCTTATCATAATCGGTATTTACCGCAGAATCGGAGGTTTCGCCCCAAACGATCTCTATGCGCGAATTTGCGTATACCCAAGCGTCGAAAGAAAGCTCATATACATCTCCGTCCAAAGCCGCGCCCGAAAAAGCAAACGGTTTCGATCCGGCCGACCGTTCGATCGCTTTAAACGCACACTCCTTTCCGTCTATCTTAACGGAAACGATATCTCCCCAACTCGGATTTTTATGCACACGCACGTTCCATGTACGTTTGGTAAACGCCCTCGAACCGTGGAATACGCCCTCTGCGGCGTTTATATTTACCTTAGTGGTATTTCCCTCGGAGCTCATTTCTATATCGGTAGTGCGGTATTCGCCCGACTTATATGCAACGGTCGTCACGTCGTCTTCGTACAACGTAGCTTTTGCCGCGAAGTTTTTAGACGGATAAATATCCAACGTCATTTCGTTCCACAACACCGAAGATGTGTTTACGGCATTTTTCGCAAGAGGAACTATTGCGCCTTCACGCACGAACACGGGCGAAGTTTTAAGCGAGTGCGTAACAGTATACGTCTTGGGTCCGACATACCGCTTACCCGTCCACACGTCGATCCATGTTCCGTACGGAATAAACACGTCGCGCGAATTTTCTATCTCGGCGGCAGGAACATCCTCGTCTAAATACATATATATATGAGCGTTTGCGCCGCGTTCGCCGTAAATCACCTCGAGCTTATGAACACTTCCGGCATCGTACATCGGCGTAGAAAGAAATTTATCATAAATATTTTCGGCGCTTCCGTCTATCACGCGCTTACCGTCGATATATACCGTAACGTCGTCATCGGCGTAAAATTTAAGCGAAGCCTTTTTGTCGAACTTGATATTGCCCGTAAAGCGCAACGCAAAATTATCGACAGGAAGCCCCTGCGGAGATCCGACGCCCCAATCGTAATATATGTTATCGACAACGGCGGTATATGACGGAACGCCGTCCGTATTGCGCGTATTAAAGTATTCGCACTTCAATCCCGATTTTTCTTCCCGTCCGTCCGTATAAGTCAAATACGAATCGGGTACTTTTTTCAACTCGGCTTCCGAGATAGGCGCTACAAGGATATAATCGCCTAACATATACTGGTCGTTTGCCGCAGCTTCCGCATACTCGGGGTATGCTATATCCGTTCTCGCAAGCACAGGCAACCCTTCCGAATAATTTCTGTATGCAAGCTGATAATATAGCGGCAAAAGTCTGTATCGCATATCCTGATACGTGTGCGCAACTTCTTCCGCAAGCGCACCGTAAAGCCAAGGCATACGTCCTACCTGACCTGCGGCCGTCGTGTCGACGTGCGCGCGAATTACCGTCGAAAGCGCACAGTATTGAAACCACCTTATATATTGTTCATCGGAAACAGACGTTTTAAAGCCGCCCATATCGCTCGAAATGTACGGAATACCCACTTCCGTTCCGCCGAATACAGCATTGTAAATTTCGTACGCAAGATCGTTGCTGCCCGTTCCTATATCGCCCGACCACTGAATAGAGTAACGGTGCGCCGAAATATCGGAAGCATACATCCATTTTCCGTTTACAAGTCCGTCCACATTACCCATTATAAGCGCGCGGCGCGCATACTCGTTTACATCCGTTATGCTTTCGTAATACTGTTGAGTAATGAACTGAAACGCATACATTCCCGTAGCGTACACAGAAATGTCGGGGTCTATATTGTTAAGGCATGCATCCCAATTCCTATCATACCACCAATAATCAACGCCCAATGACAAAAAGCATTTAAGATTCTTTTGGCGGTACTCTACTTCTTTATCGTCCAGAAGATTATCGGTGCCCTCTACGGGGATCGGGTGATCGTTGAACATGACGGACACGCCTAAATCATGACATTTCTTAAGGAATTCCGCCATGTCGGGAAACAGCGTTTCGTTTATCTCGTAGCCTACTCCCCATTGCCCGTTCTTTTCGGAGTCCTTGTAATCCACGTCAACTACGATAACATCGATGCTGTAACCTTTATCGATATAGTCGGTAATGCGCTTGATAGCGGTTTCAGCGGAATCCACATACCACCGCGAATCCCAATAACCGAGAGTGTTGAGTGTTATCATCTCGGACGGTCCGGTTAGATTGACATAATCCTTACAGAACTTGGAATAGCTGCCGTCGGGCAAAAATACGAATATGTCTGTAGCCTGATTATCGAAATCCCAACCCTGCAAGCGTTCGCCGCTTTCCGACATCGAATAACCGTTTTCAGACGGGATTATTCGAGGGCTATCCGTGAAATACCAGCTTTTAAGCGCATCCGACGGTGACGGAAGATAAACGTTAGCGCTCACATCTCCCACATACGAATAAAGCGAAGATCCGTCTGGCGCGGTTATATATACTACTGGCGCGGTCGCAACCTCGGGAACATGCACCGTATAGGAATCGGTAACGATGAGCGTTTCGTTGTTATGTACTTTTTCCGTATATTCGACCACCTGCCATTTCGTGCGATTGGTAACATAATAACTGCACCTATCCTCGAAATCCTTTGCGCCGCGCTGTTCTACGCGAACAAGCGATGACGATAATAACTGTATGCGCACGTCGCCTATAACGATAGACGCCACGTCTACATCCTCGGCGGGCTTATGCGGATTATCCGGAATATCGGGTTCGCCATCGTCG
>CATKFJ010000157.1 GCA_949747725.1 uncultured bacterium | reverse complement strand
GAATTAAGGTATAATTAAAGAAAAGCGATAGGAGAAACAAATGAAAGTAGAATGTAACGGTAACGATTTATGCGACGCCGTAGCACGCGTAATAAAAGCCGTGCCGGCGCGATCGACAAATGCGGTCCTTGAGGGTATTAAGCTTGTTGCGGAGGACGGCACGCTGACGCTTACCGCCACCGATCTCGAACTGTCTATAGAACATATGATACGCGCCAACATAGTCGAGTCGGGCGAGGCTGTCGTACCCGGCAAGCTGTTCGGCGATTTCGTTAAAAAGCTTACTTCGCAGAATATAGTTCTTACCGCTACGTCGTCGCGGCTTAAGATCGACTACGAGCGCAGCGAGGGCGAGTTCGGCTGTTATCCGTCGGAGCAGTTCCCCGAAGTGAACCGTATCGAGGACACGCAGCATTTCGAGCTTAAAAGTTGCGATCTTAAAGATATAGTCAATAAGGTTGCGTTCTCCGTTTGCACCGACGATTCGCATCCTACGCTTAAGGGCGTGTTGCTCGAGATAAACGACAGCGAAGTAGTTGCCGTCACTACCGACGGGTATCGACTTGCCAAGTGCGTCAAACCCGTTATCGCCACTACGGCGTCTACAAGCATAACCGTGCCCGTGCGTGCGGTCATGGAGATATCGCGGCTTTTGACGGACGGCGACGAACCGATTAAACTCAATCTTCACAAGAACTTCCTTATGGTGCAAGTGGACGCTACGACGATCACTACGCGGCTTATAGACGGAACTTTCGTGAATTACCGTCAGATCATACCTCAGCATTTCGATACGCTTGTGTACATTCCGAAAGGTTTGTTCGAAGACGCTATCGACAGAGCCGTTCTTATGGCGCGCTCGGAAAAGAACAATAACCTTGTGCGCTTTGATATTTCGCAGACCAACATGACGGTCAGTTCGCACAGCGAGGCGGGTAACGTAGAGGAAAATCTGCCCGTAAATACGGACGGCGCGGATCTTTCCATTTCGTTCAACGCGCGGTATTTCACCGAATTTCTGCACTGCATGACTTGCGAAACCGTTGTACTCAATCTCACCAATTCGACGTCCGTTTGCGTTGTTTCGCCCGTCGGCGACAGCGAGGATTATATTTACCTGGTTTTGCCGGTGAGAAGCGTTTAACGCATTTTTATAGAAGATAGGCGAGGATATTTCGGCGTCGTGCGTTCGCAGCGTATTGCTTATGCGGACGCCGTATAAAGTTCGACGCTATTAAAATATATCGGAGAAAACATGAAAACAGATATCAATCTTACTCTGAATAAATTACTCAATTATGCTTTCGACAATCTTTTGCTCGACGCGCTTGACGAAACATATACGCTCAACAGACTTGCCGCGCTTTGCGGCGTTAAAAGTCCCGAACGCGACGCGGATGCCGATTACGGCGACGCTGCGCTCGGCGATCTGTTGGACGAGCTTAAGGCGGCGGCGCCGTCGGTAGATAAAGGCGCGGTGTTCGAAGTATTGTTTCCTTTACCTCATACGGTCAACATGTACTTTTGCGACACGCTTGCGCGCAGCAAGGATAAGGCGTTCGACTTCCTGTTCGACCTGTATGCGCACGGTCACAATATAACGTCGAACAGTGCGGCTGTCGGCAAAGACGGTTATCTTGCATACCATAACAATGCCGAAAAACGTGCCGCGGTCACTTTGTCCGTGGGCGACGACGATCTTGTTTATTCGCCCATGGTAGTCGGCAACAGAATAGCCGCGCTCGAAAATCCCGATGTTATTGCGGACGACGTTGTGGCGCGTGAGGTCGCTTACGTAACTAATTACGGCGGCGCTATAGCGACGCGCGTCGGCGGCAAGTCAGATTATCTGTGCTGCGACGGCGTCGCGCTCGGTCTAGCCCCCGTCAAAACTCAAGTGTCGAGCGGAACGGCTAAGGTCGCTCTTCTCGATTACCCCGTACCCGTGCTTGCGGTAAGCGGAATAGCCAAGAACGCCGTAACGCGTGAAGCCGCGCGTTTGGTAAAAGCGGCGACCGATAACGGCCTTAACTGCGTAGTTGCGGCAACCGCAAAAGACGGCGTTACCGTTTATATCGTATTCGCAAACGACGTTAAACCCGACGCAAACAATATTCTTGCGGCGTCCGACGCGCTTACGGTTTGCGGCGTTTTTGCAACGGTCGATTGTACGCCCGTTCTCGGCGTACTCGAGAAAGGCACGGCGTTATCTACCGATCTTGCTCCGTTCAAGTCGATATACGACGTCGTCGGCGGCGTCAAGCTCGGCGCTAAAGCATTGGGCGCGCTCGGCGAAGCGCTTGTAAATATCTTTAAACCGGCGCTTGCGGCGGCGGCGTCGACTACGGAAGATAAGGCGACTGCACTCGTATCCGCATAGTAGCTTATGGATGAAAAAGAACTTGCTTTGGTAAAAGCTCGAGCCGACGCGGACGATCCGAACGCCATGCTTGTTTATGCCGAGTATATGAAGAGCGTGAATCAAGCCGAGTCGGATAAATATATCCTGCTTGCGGCACACCTCGGTCAACCGCAGGCAGCCGAAAAGTACGGCGATATCTGCCACGCGCACGGCGATTACGAAACTGCGACGCATTTTTATAAGCGCGGCGCGCGCGCCGGTTTGGTCGATTGTTCGGTCAAGCTTGCGGTAATGCGTTTGACCGTGGATGAACACAGCTCTTTGCGCGAACTCGAGGAATTGGCGGAGAGCGGTGTCAAGTCGGCATGTTCGGCGCTTGCCGCATACTATAAATCGCAGGGAAATCGCAAAGAAGCCAATTTTTGGAAGTCGCTTGTAAAATAGTACATTTTCGGCAATAAATTCATTATATGAAAAATCCGCACGACACATCAGAATATACGACAGTAACTATGCCGGACGAATCGAATGTCGAAAACTCGGCGAGCGTTCCCGATTCGCAAAATTCCGATAGCGCGAATGTCGGCAACGGTTGCAAGACCGAAAACCGCAAAAAAAAGAAGAAGTTTTCGGGCGCATATTATTATGCGGATACGGAAGACGGTAAACTCAAGGAAACGGCGTTTGCGCGTACCGCGCTTACCGTTATTGCGTTCATGTTACAGATTATAGTTTTGCTGTTGCCTCAAGGCGGACTCGAATATATAACCGATAATATTCCTTCATACGCATACGCTTATATGTGGATAGTTTTCATAATGATAGCCGTGTCGGTATGGTTGTTTGTTATGAACGCCAAGCGGTATAAGATCGTTAAGCGTATCCCCGTCGAGTATGCGCCCAGAAAAGGATTTAAACGCCGCGCGTATCTCGGCGCGGAGCTGTATATTGCTATTAATGCCCTAATGTTCGTTATGGAATTATCTTTCGTATGTATACATTACGACGGTTGGGGATTGGTTGCGATGTTTATATGCTTGGCCGCTACGGCTGCCGCGATCGGTGCGAGAACGGTAACTTGGCTTGCGCTGAGAAACAGCGAGCTTATTCAACCCCCTGCGTAGAACGCGAATACGGATCGAAAAGTGTAGACAAAAAATAACGATGCGTCGCAATTATCGGCACATCGTTTTTTTAAATTATCCCGGGAATAACAAGCGCGAGGATAAAGCCTGCGGCAAAAGATATCAGGTTGGCGCAAAGCGAGTATAAAACGCATATGCGTATAGGAATGAAGTCTTTGTTTGTCAAGCCGCCGTCGATGCCGACGGTAGGGCGTTGCATGCGGTAGAAAACTATCGAGTATGCTACCGCTTCCGTAACAAATACGGCGATCTCGAGCGGCAGATACCACAGCATAGCCCAACCGCCTTGAAAAAACGCGAGTACGTTTATCGTGATGTTCAGCGCGGTCTGCGTCAGAATATTGACGATCAATACGGTAAGGATCTGTTTTTTCGAGCGAATACGCAACAAAAAGGCGACGCCCAATTCGATCGCGACGGTTGCGACGATGCGTATAAAAAGCGAAACGATCTCCCAAGTACAGTCATAACTTTTTTGCGCGGTTATGCTTGCCGCTTGCACGCCGTCTATGTCGACGCCGTTCAAATTCACATTGAAATAACTGTGGAAAGCATAGGCTTGGTGGATTTCGCTTACCGCAAAACTTTGCGTGTCGGGGAAGTATAATAAAATTTTAAAATTGCGAGGCGGATAATATGTCCAGGCTATTTCGTTCGTTTCGGTTATGTTCCAATGACATTGAAGATAATAGTATCCGTCGGCATCGGCAAAGTCGATGAATACTTGCCAAATTTCGGTTTCCGTTCGGTCGTAGTTCGGCGAGTCGGGAACGGCAAACCAAGGCATGTGATCGTGATCGCCGTCCCACGCAATTGCCGGACCTGTGGAAGAGTATTCGGAAAGCAACGTGCCGTAACACGCTCTGCCGTCGAGATCTTGCACGGTCACGATCACGGACGGTTTCGGACCGATATCGGCATGCGCAGTAGGGGTGAGAATTAAGTCGAACAAAAAAAGGAGCGCGACCGAGCATATTAAGACCGCAACCAATCGTATGCGCGCAATTTTGCTCATGCCGTCCTCCTTATTTTATTAGTCGTGATGTGGGGGGGGTAAGTTTAACTCGGTCGTTGCTTAAGGTTTAAGTCTGTTCGGACCGCGGAACAGGAAGATTACGTCTTTGACGTTGGGCAGATCGAATAGTTTTGCAAGCGTTCTCGCTATGCCCAAGCCAAAGCCGCCGTGCGTAGGCGCGCCGTAGCGGAAAAAGTCGAGATAGACTTGCATATCGTCGGGGTTAATGCCGTTTTCCGTAATGTTCTGTTTCAATCGATCGTAGCGGTGTTCGCGTTGCGCGCCGCTGGTGATTTCCAAGCCTTTAAAGAGCAGGTCGTAGCTCTTTGAAAGCTCGGGATCATCCTCATTGTGCATTGTATAGAACGCTCGCGCTTTAAAGGGGAAATCGGTAATAAACACGAAGTCGCTGCCGTACTTTTCTTTAGCATATTCGCAAATCAGCTTCTCGCCGTCGGGATCGAGATCGCCCTTGAGCGCGCGCGGCACTTCGTAGTGCTTTTCTTCTTTTAGGATCTTGTATGCTTCGTAAAGCGGGATTCTGGGGATATCGTAGTTCATTTCGATCATATCTTTGCCGAAATATTTTTTGTATTCCTCGCCGTATTCCTGCTTTATTCCCTTCATAATATATTTGAACATCGCTTCCTCGACGTCCATTACGTCGTGGTGCGAGTCGATAAACGAAATTTCAACGTCTATGCAAGTAAACTCGGTTGCGTGTCGGTTAGTAAAACTGGGGTTGGAGCGGAAGAGGTCGCAGATCTCGAAAGTTTTGTCAAACCCCGCCATCATGGACATTTGTTTGTAGAGTTGAGGGCTTTGGGTGAGGTATGCCTTTTGGTCAAAGTATTTCATCTCGAAAACTTCACTGCCGCCCTCGGACGAAATAGTCGTAATTTTGGGCGTGTGGATCTCGATAAATCCGTTGTTGTTAAAGAATTCGACGGCAAGCCGCTCGAATGCCGTTTGTATTTTGAAAATGAATACCTTTTTCTCGTCGCGCAGATCGATCCAACGGTAATCCATGCGTAGGTCCGGTCCGCTTTCGGCATTGAGCGGAATGAGATCGGCAACGCTCATAATATCGATCGCGGTGGGATATATCTCTTTCCCTCCGTTGCGTACGTATTCCGAATAAACGCATTTGCCGGTTATCGCAACAAAGCTGTGCGGCGTAAGTTTTTTGGCTTCGGCATACACTTCGGGACACTTGTCCTTTTCGATAGTTACCTGAACAAACCCAGTCACGTCGCGGATGATCAAAAACATGATCTTTTTGTCGCGTATCGTTTCGACATAACCTTTTATAAGGCATTCGCCTTCGGTCAGGTCCTTTATATATGTTCTTTTCATAGCGTTTCTCCGAAATGGTAAAATTATATGTTTATTTTAGCACCGAAGGAATTAAATGTCAATAATTTGGATAGACGTGTGAAAATATGTAGGCGAAAAGCAAAACGGCGCGTCGTAAAACGCACCGTTTGCACTGTCGGGGGGAGATAAAAAATCATGCCCGACATCGAACAGGAGAGTGATCAGTAGCCGCAACCGCAGCCGCCGTCACGGTCGCCTCCGCCGTTGTTCATACGGGGCTGTATGACGCCCTGACATTTGCAGCAGCAAGAGAAGTGCTGCGGACGTTTGTTGCAGCAGCAGCAGTTGTTGCGATTGCATTTATCGCAGCAGCAGTGCGCGTTGTCGTCGTGGCGCTCGCATTCCCAAACGGGGCGGCAGCGCATGCACGAATCATTGCGGTTGCAGCAGCAAGACGAACAGTTGGATTGATTGAAGAAAAACATTTCACACCTCCGATAAAGTATGTAAACGAGTTTTTGAGGTGTGTTATATTATCGGTATATGAGCGGAATAGCGAATGTGTTACAAAACTTACGTGACAGTGCGTCCAAAAACAATCCGTCTAAAACGCTTGACAAACTGCCGCTATTTCCTTATAATAATAAGGCGAATGGAGAAGTACCCAAGTGGCTCAAGGGGCTCCCCTGCTAAGGGAGTAGTTCGGTAACACGGAGCGCGGGTTCAAATCCCGCCTTCTCCGCCAGAAGCAACCGCTTACGAACCCCGAAAAGAACTGAATATCATTTCTTGCATGGAGTTCCTATTTTAGCGGTATATGACGGGTAAAGCGTCATAAGTAAAAAGACAGTCCTATACGGGCTGTCTTTTGCGTTTAAAGGGTTTTTCGTATGCGGCTGGTAAAAATTATGCGAATTACGGCAAACTGCGTTTAAGACGTATTTTACGGCTTAATAAGATAGTAGAAATAATAATGTAATACAGGTTGTTCGTGCTACTCCGAATTTATTGCCTTTTCGGCTGAAATGGTTAGCACAGCTAAAAGCCGATGTCAACGCGCGAAAAATTTTGCGTAAAACGTTAAGGGTTTATTAAGTCATATTCATAACGGATTTGACTTTTTCTTTGTACGCAAATTTTTTCGCTTGTTTCGTTGACATCGGGTTATCTGTATTTGTAGAGATATTGCCAATTAGCTTTTACCTGTGCTCTTTTTTGTCTTTGCCGAAAAGGCAATATAAATTCGGAGGTAAAAACCTAATGAAAAACCAAGTGCAAAGTGAAAACGAAATCAGAGAATATCTGATGTTCTCGGAGTTCGAATTAAGCGATGTCGATTATGACGTAACGTTCGACATAGTAGATGTCGACTTTTGGTACGAAACCGTTACGGTAGCAATAACCGACAACGGCAAGATAACTCAAGATACATACCAGCTTATGAAAGACCAAGACGGTAGATACTATTTCGAATATGGTCGGTTTTACGAAAAGAAAGTGTATATCGACGATTTCAAAAAAGTTGAGGATTAAAACTATGAAGAAAATTAATCTGACAGAAGAATTAAACGATAACTTACAAGACTTTCTTGTTAAATTTGAGAGATATATTACAGAAAATATTTTAACGAATATACTTTGTAATTTATATTTCTTGGAATGTAACCGCGAATGTAATTACTCAAAAATGCAAGCGTCGGAAGTCGTCAAGATTTACCACGAAGCGATGGCTAAAATCGAAAAAGAATACAACTTCGATCTCGCAAGTGAAGTCGGATTTTAAGGAGAAAGAAATGCCTACAATGACAAAATCCGAAATAATAGACGAAATGGTATCCGAAGGCTACGATTACGATACGGCGTACCGGCTTGTATTCGGAGAAACGTTGGATAACGACAATATGGCAGACGAGGCGGTGTAAAATGAAAGATCCCCATAAGTACGATACACTTTACCAAGAAATATGCTCGGACAATGTTCAGCGTATGAGCGAACTTATAGCAATCATAGAAACCAAGAATTTAATACAGTATTGGGGCTATCCTATGTTAAAACTGCATAAAAGCCTTTGCAACGATATAGATTTCAAAACAGATATAAACCGTCTGTTCAGCGACAATTATGACATAGTTCAGAATGTCGCTGTTTTATTATGCGAGCACTACGGCAAGCGATTGACGGACACTTGCTATATAGATAAGCACGGCAAAAAGGTCACGGTAAGGATATTATGCAATCGTGAGATATACAAGTTTGCAAGCCGTCAATTGAGCCGTAATAAACCGACAAGCCTTGAAGCTTTACCGAAATACATAGAGCCGAAAACAGAGATGACCGAGTTTAACAACGACTATACCGAAACGGACAGGATAATCGAGAGCTTGGAACTGAACGAAACGTTTACCGTTGCGCTCGAATGCAGAATGTCCGGAATGAGCTATCCCGAAATAGGACGAATAGTAGGACGTTCGCAAAGCACTGTATGGCAATACTGTCGGTTGATCCAACAAAAATATACAGCCGTTTACGGCGCGATATAAGGAGCGAAAAATGAAACAAGCGAACTGCGAAAAACACAGTAAACAACTATGCAGCGAATGTGAATATCTCGACTGCTGCGACAGAGCTAACGTATGCGACGGCGATTGCGATCGATGCGATATAGAATACTGCGAAAACAATCCGAAAAAACATAAAGGAGCAAAACAAATGAAACTGACGGTAAATAACATAAAAACGTTACGGCGGGATAGCGACAATAAGCTGTTCCGTCATGTTTGTTCTTGGGTAATCAAGCGTTGGTCCGACTATTCGGATAAAACAAATATATTCAAAGACGTGCTGTATCACGGTTGCGTTTCGGGTATAGTAAGCGAGCTTATATGGTACTCGGATACGATTCGGTTCTATAAAAAATACCAAGACGAAATAAACGAATTGTTAAAAGACCTGATGT
>CATKFJ010000156.1 GCA_949747725.1 uncultured bacterium | reverse complement strand
GTTGGCGTATCGTTGTGTTTACCGTGCTGTTAAAGCTTGTGTTATCGCCGCTCGATTTTTATCAGCGGTATAAAATGCACAAAAATCAAAAGATAACCGAGCGGCTAAAGCCGACGATGGAGAAGATCCAAAAGCAATACGGCAACGATAAACAGGCGTTTTCCCAAAAGCAAATGGAGCTTAACCGTAAAGAGGGCTACAGCTATTTTTCTGCGTGCCTTCCCATGATATTGACCATGGTTATTTTCATAACGTTATGGCTTTCCATGCAAACGATAGCAAGATACATGACGTTTAAAGAATACATTACCATGTATGACGAATATCAATATGTTACTGCTCAACTATCGTCGTCCGAAACGGAAAGCGCCGATTCCGCCATTGCGGAAAAGATAGGGCAGGAAGTCGTTTACGAAATGTATTATCGCGGCGTGGACGACGGCTTTATATCGGAGATAGAAAAGAAAATAGAGCAGTGGCGTGAAGAAGACGATCTAAACGCCGCGCGAGCGGAAAGCGAAGGCACGGATTATAGGAGAATAGTTCCCGACGGTTTCGCTTTGCCCGAAGACTTTACGTTGCTCCGCGAGGGCGTGACGCATATAGAAAAAACGCAAGCGTCGTTCCTATGGGTAAAAAATATATGGGCGCCGGACGTGCCTTGGGGCAATCAGGCGATACTGAGTTGGAGCGCGTTCGAGAGCGGCGTCGGCGACTATAAAAACGCTACGACAAGCGGATTGTCGTCCGAGCTCCACATGCCGGCATACAATCAAGTAATGTATGAGCGCGTTATGGGCAAACTTCTTAATGACCCTACGGAAAGCCGTACCAACGGTTATTTGGTTTTACCAATACTCGTAGTGGTTTTGTCGCTGTGTTCGCAGTTGCTTTCCATGTTCCAACAAAAGCGCGCCGGACAGGTGAACGCCAAGGGCGGCATGGCAACGAGCATGAAAGTAATGATGGTGATAATGCCGATAATGATGGCGGTGTTCGCTGTACAGTACGCGTCGATATTCGCGCTTTATATGACGGTGAACAGCGCGACCACATTGTTCTTTAACTTCACGTTTACGGGCATTATAAAACTGATCGACAAAAGCCGTCGCAACCGTAAGCACGGGATCAAAACGGGCAGTACGCGTTCCGTCGCGGCTGTCGGCAACAGTTCGGCGATCATCCATTATGTAAAGGGCGCAAACCCCAATGCAGGAGCAAAAGTAACGGTTACGCCGTCCGATGTCCCCGAGTCTGATGCCGTCAAAGACAAAAGATCCAAAAAGACCAAAGCGGCGCAACAGCAAACGCGCTCCACAGTTCAAGGCGGCAGACCGGATCCCAACGATTTGATGAATATGGATATGTCGTCCAAATCCAATAAGAAAAAATAGGAAGGTCATTGTGAAAGTAATAGAAGAAACCGCAAAAAAATTGGAAGATGCTATAAACCAAGGTCTTGCCAAGCTCGGCGCGACTATCGATGAAGTAAATGTAGAAGTTCTTGAAACGGGCGGACTTTTCCGTAAAGCCAAAGTAAGGCTTACGCTCGAACGCGAAGAAGACGTAACGCCTCCGCTCGAAAAAACGAAAAAAGAGTCGGATAAAAAATCGGAACACGCCGAGGAAGTAAAGCTCGCGGCAAAATCGGAAAAAACCGAGAAGTCGGCAGAGCCTGAAAAAAACGTTAAGCAGGCTAAAAAGGCTGCGCCCGTTAAAGCCGATACCGAGAAGAAAACCGATAAAACAGATAAAGCGGAAAAACCCGAAAAACCCGAAAAAGCGGAAAAGACTGCGAAACAGCCTGCCCCGACGAAACAGGATAAAACCGAAACTCGGGCAGACGTTAAAAAACCGCAGTTCGCCGCGCCGAGAAAGCGCACCGAAGAGGATAAGCTCGCCGCCGCGCATGCTCTCGAATTCGTAAAAGAGATGATCGCTAAAATGGGCTTCGAGGGTGTGGACGTCACGGCGGACGAGAGCGGAGAGATAATAAACGTGACCGCGCCGTCGGGCGACGATTCGCTTATAATCGGCCGTCACGGCGAAACGTTATCCGCAATGTCCTATCTTGCCGAAACGTGCGCAAGGGCGGAGAAAAGCCATATCGGCGTTACAGTCGACTGTAACGGGTATCGTGACCGCAGGGCGGCGTCGCTTACCGCGCTTGCACGCCGTCGCGCCGACGAGTGCGTCAACAAACGCCGTAAAATAAAGCTGGAGCCGATGGAGCGAATCGACCGCCGTACCGTGCATAACGCACTTACTGACGACGACCGAGTTTACACGGCGTCCGAGGGTAAAGAACCGTACCGTTATGTCGTAATTATGCCGAAGAAGAACGGATAGAAACAGTAGGATCCGAGATCGACGATCGTTGCGGCGATCAAATCATTAGAGTGTTTGCCGCATTATTAACTCTTCGGTAGGTGTCAATGAAGTTCAGGAAAGGTGTTTACATAGTATTTTTCTTTGTCGGGCTGACGTTGTTTACGTTCAGCCTTAT
>CATKFJ010000155.1 GCA_949747725.1 uncultured bacterium | reverse complement strand
CGGGTTTATTCCGCGGACGCTTGCAGACGACGGCGATCCGTTGGACGTGCTTGTTTTGTGTAACGAAATAATTTATCCGATGACGCTTGTCACATGTACGCCGATAGGCGTTATAAAAATGGTGGACGGCGGAGAAATGGACGAAAAGATAATCGCCGTGCCCGTAAACGATCCCAACTATAACGGTTATTACGATATTAAAGAATTGCCCGCGCACGTTCATGAAGAAATGATGCATTTCTTCGAAGTGTATAAAGAACTCGAGCACAAGGTGACAACGGTAAAAGAGATTTGTCATAAAGACGAGGCGATAGACATTATTTCGAAATGTATAGCTTTGTACAAGAAGAAATACAAAAAGTAATAAAAGTCGGTTGGCGCTATTAGCTGTCAATGCTTGACATTTTTCGCGTATAGTTGTACAATATGTATCGAATTAAAGTATGTTTTGTATCGGATTTGTCATGACAAAATGAAAAACTACTATCAAATTCTAAATATCAAACCCACAGCGACTGACGAGGAGATCAAGCGCAGTTATCGCGTGCTTGCAAAGCGGTATCATCCCGACGTCAATCCCGGCGACAGCGCCGCGTCCGAAAAATTTTCGGATATAAACGAGGCGAACTCGGTTTTGTCCGATCCCAAGGCGCGCGCGGAGTACGATCAAAAACTCAAAGAGGCGGCTACGCCCAGACGCAATCCCGAGGACATTATAGCGCGTCAACGCGCGCAAGCCCAAGCGGCTGCGCGGCAAGCCGCAAGACAAGCCGCATACAGAAACAGCATGGCGAACAATGCGTCGACAATGGGCGCGCGTACGCGTCAGACCGTGCGCGGCGCGCAATACGGCACGGCGGCATCGGCTCAAGCTCAAGTCCAAGCCCAAATGCAGGCGCTCAGACAGCAAGCGTATATTAGCGGCAGAGAGCAAGGGCTTGCCGAGGCTAAAGCTGCGGCAGAAGCGGAAAAGGATAAGCTTACGGCAAGCGTAAGAACGCTCACCACCGAAAATAGAAAGCTGAAAAAGGACGCTGCCGATTTGGTGACGTTAAGACGTCGGCTTGTAGACGCCGAACAGGACAGGCGCGAACTCGAACACGAATTATTCAACCGCGATCGCGAGCTTGCTCAGGAAAAGATCCATTCCAAAGAGATCGAGGATAGATTGCAGGCTCTTAACAACGACGACGGATCGCGCAGAGCGGCAAATAACCGCGTGACAGCCGAGAATGCTACTCTTAAAGAAAAGCTCGAGGAACTGCGTCAAACGCTAAAGAAAACCGAAGCCGAGAATGCTACTCTTAAAGAGAAGATAGAAAAAGCTAAAGCGGATAACGCGCAGCTCGAACAGGATAAAAAGCACTTGGAACAAGAACGCAAGCAGATCGAGCTTAAAAGTCAGGCGCAGATACAGTTGCAGCAGGATAAGCGCAAGCAGTTCCAAGAGGAAGCGGAAAGCCTTAAACGCAAGGTCGCGGAGCTTACAGCCGATTCGGACGGAATGCGCGCCGAAATAGACAGATGGCAGCAGTATGCCAAGAGCGAAGAATTCCTTACCGATACCGAGCGCAGGCTCGAAGAATGGTCTAAAAAGACTCAAGCGGACAGGCGGTTGGCAAAGCCTACTCTTTACGGCGCGTTGGGCGTTCTTATTTGGGCGACCGAAAAGGAAATCGACGACGCGCATGCAAAGCTTGTAAAACGCTATTCCGGCAAGACCGACGAAGCGTATGTGGAAAAGCTTAAAAAGATAGAGGCCGCTTACGCAACGTTGTCCGACCCTATAAAGCGCGACGCGTATAATAAGACGATAAACATCACGCCCGAACGCATACTCGACGAGCGCAGGCTGATTGCTGAAAACGAAAGTCTTACGGAGGAATATCGCAACCGTTTGGCAAGCAAGGAGTTCTGGGCGCATTTCGACGATCTTACCGCGAACGCGCTCGAAGGCGACGTGAACGCGCAATATACTCTCGGCGAAATGTACTATTACGGCGACGAGATAGAGCGCGAACCCGAACAGGCTGTGTTCTGGTTTAAGGAAGCCGCCAAACAGAAACATCCCGACGCAATGTATTCGCTCGGAATTTGTTTCGTAAACGGCGAGGGCGTGGAGCGAAACATCGATACGGGTACGGGCTTTATACGACAAGCCGCCAAGCTTGGTTCCAAGGCGGCTAAGCAGTACGTGGCAGGTGAAAAACGCACGGCTACCGCTGCCGCGGCGGCAAAAAAAACCGATTGATTTGACTTTAAAGGACGGTTATCCGTCCTTTTCGATTGGGATTAAATTGACATATATCTATATCGGTGATATAATTTCAGCATGAACAGAAAATTAAGACTGAGAGCATTTGCAAAGGCTAATTTGTCGCTGAACATTGTCGGCAAAGACGCAACTACGGGATTGCACGAGATAGACAGCGTAATGATGTCGCTCGATAAATTCGATACCGTTACCGTTACCGAGCGCGACGACGACAGAATAAACGTCAGATTTTTAAACGCCGATATCGGCGAGGACAATACGGCGTTAAGAGCGGCGCTCGCCGTTAAGGAAAATATAGGCGGAGTGGATATAGAAATAGAAAAAGGTATCCCTATCGGCGCCGGATTGGGCGGATCGTCGGCGGACGGCGCGGCTGTTTTGCGCGCGCTCGACGTGTTGTATAAACTTCCGGAACGCGGCGTGGATATGCGCAAAGTTGCGCTGTCGGTCGGATCGGACGTTCCGTTTATGTTGTCGGGCGGTCTTGCAAGAGTGCGCGGCACGGGCGACGATATGTTTTTTATAGAGAACAAATTGCAGTTGTTTATCGTCGGACTGATGTCGGACAGCGTTTTTACAGCCCGAGCGTACGCCGATTTCGATAAGCTTTACGCCGAACGCAGTTACTGTCCGACGGACACGGATAAACTGTGCGCAGCGCTTCTCGACGGAGAAAACAGCGCGCTCGAATTTTTCGATAACGCTTTGTACCGACCTGCCGTCATGCAGTCGTCGGCTATCGAACGAAATGCGTCGCTGTTGCGGTCGCACGGCGCGGTTACGTGTATGACAGGCTCGGGCGGCATGGTTCTCGGATATTTTACCGATTTGGAAAAGTTCGCGGCATGCGCGCACGCGCTTAGATCGGCAGACGGTTTTTGCGTATTTGCGCCGGCGAAAACGGGCGTGCTTCACGAGTGGTTGAATAAGTAAAATTTGTAAATACCCTAAAAGTATTGACAATATGCAACCGTATATAGTATAATTATCGTACACGGTCATTTTATATTTTTCGGAGGGGAAAAATGAAATTCAGAAAGATAATCATATTGTTATTATGCGTCTTTTTGGCTTTGCCTCTAATTGCATGCAATACGGACGGCAGAGGCGACGGTAATAACGGTAGGACATATACCGTCACGTTCGACATAGGCGACGATGCTCGCGCTGCCGGCGCGGTCAATCCCGAGCCGCGCGACGTCGTAAGCGGCGGCACGCTCGACGGATTTCCGATAGTCACCGGATACACGGGATACGGCATATCGGGCTGGTTCTATGCCGACGGCAGATCGTTCGACATAAACACGCCCATAACCGCAAATATCACTATTTTTGCGAATTGGGTTACGGAAGCCGAACTCAGCGAAGCCGCCAAGGAATACGAAAACAAAATACCGACTTGGAGCGAGTCAGGGCATTTGTATATACATTACAAACGCGGCGATCACGTTCAAGCGGAAGAGAGCGTAAAAAATACGGGCGCGCCCGATTACAACAATGCCATCAAGTCCACGCCGTACGGCGATTGGGGTTTGTGGTTGTGGCCTAAGAACAACGAGGGCAGACTGTTTAACGCCGCATGGATAGACGTTAGCGGCGCAGTCTACGATATACTGCTCGATCATACATATAACGATTTCGGTTGGGACGCAGACAATAAGGTCCATAAGGGTCTGTCCGAAAACTATATTAAAAACAACGATATAGCCGTTACCGACGTGGGCATGCAGTTGTTCCAGATAAGCACGCGTTTGGGCAAAGGTTATTGGGCGAACGACGGCGGCAACAATTATTTGACGTTGGAAGATTATAAACGCGCAGACGGAAGTTATCACGTGTTTGTAAGCCAGGGTAGCGTAGGCACGCCCACCAAGCAGTTCACGGCGGAAGAAGTCGTCGATCCGTATCTTTCCATTCCCAAAGGCTCGGCTACTACGAGAACGAACGGCGATAAGATTATAGACAGCACCAAGGTTTCCACGTACAGCGTTTGGAATAAGCGCGTTACCGACTATGACAACGTAGGCACGGGCTATCAGATATTCATAGCGTCGTTCAAGGACAGCAACGGCGACGGTATGGGCGACCTTCGCGGCATTATAGAAGAGTTAGATTACCTTAAAAGCCTTAATATCGACGTGTTGTGGTTGACGCCTTTCCAAACGTCTACCAACTATCACGGGTACGACATCGACGATTATTTCTCGGTCGATAAAAAATTCGGCACCGCCGCGGACTACCGCGAACTTGTGGATAAAGCGCACGATAAAGGAATGAAGATCGTTATGGACTTCGTTCTCAACCATACGTCGCAAGCCAATACGTGGTATGTAAAATCGCAAAATCTAATAAAGGAAAAAGCGGCGGACGGCACCGAGATAGATTACCGTCAGTTCTATACATGGATAAACGAAACGCAATACAACGCCATTCTTGCCAAAGACGCCGCCAACGGCATGAGTAAGGATGAGGCGGAAGCGACAGGTTTGGCGTCGCATTGGCATAAGGACGCGTACAACTATTACTACTATTCGTCGTTCGGCAGTTCTATGCCCGAACTCAACTACGATTATCAGCCCGTCCGCGACGCCATTCTAGATGTGTGTTTCGAATGGATGAAGTACGGGCTTGACGGTTTCCGTCTTGACGCCGTAAAGCACATATACATGGTAAACGAAGTCGAGGGCAAGGGCAATACCGTAAGCCCGGGCGGCGCGTTTGCATCAGGCAAGAAAGATTACGGTTATGTAAACGACGACGATATCAGATTCGCGTACGACGCAAAGCGTAATTTCAACTTCTACCGCGAATTCAATTACAGACTCAAGTCCAAATATCCCAATGCGTTTGTTGTCGGCGAAAACCTCGACGGTTGGGACGAGCGCGTCGCGCCGTTTGCACAGGGCATAGATTCGCAGTTCGACTTCAGTCAGTATTATAACGTTTCGCGCGGTCTTGTGGGCGC
Source organism: uncultured bacterium (assembly GCA_949747725.1). Classification (GTDB taxonomy): domain Bacteria; phylum Bacillota; class Clostridia; order Christensenellales; family Pumilibacteraceae; genus Anaerocaecibacter. The sequence continues at coordinate 12,627 of CATKFJ010000155.1, read as the reverse complement.
GTCGGGAGCAGGCGGAGACAAGACTTGGATATCAAGAGTTATATCGTTCTATACCCGCGGAAAGACGCATTACGATAAATACAACCCCAATTACGTCGGCGGCGTGTTCACATCAAATCACGACTTATCGCGTGCGCGCGACAGACTGTTCACTACTACTAACGGCACGGACGAGGTTTATAAACCTACGTATACCAACGGCACCGTAGACGGTAAACCCGTCGATCCGATTTACGACAAAAACAATCAACTTTTAAATACGCCGCATCCCGGTACAGGTACGCTCGACCCGACATATTTCTCCAATACGGAAACGCTGCTGAGACTGTACTATGCGTCGCTGTTCACTCAACCCGGTATCACTTGGTTGTACTACGGTGACGAAATAGGCATGTCGGGCGTCATGCAGTATACGCTCGACACGGGTTCTACATCGTCTACCGCAAGCGCCGATCACGAGGACAGAATATTCCGTCAGCCCATGAAGTGGGAGGCGACGGGTAATGCGTCGTACAGCATAGGCTACAATACGTACAAGTGCGAGCTTACCGGCTTTAACGCGTCTTCCACGCTCAAGAGCGTTGCCGAGCAAAAAGCCGATCAAAATTCGTTGTGGAGCTTTACGCAAAAGCTTGCGCAGATACGCAAGGAAAAAGGTCTTAATATGGGTACGGTCACCGTCACCAATGAAAGCGGCGGAACGGTAACGTATCGAGTTCAAGGCTCCAAAGGCGGTGTGGAGGTAACGTTCGTTGCCGGCGGCAGCGTTAATACAAGCGGCGCGTTGCTTGCTTATAACGGCACGGCTAACGGTACGCAAATGGGCGTTGCAATCAAATCGCTGTAATATTACGGTAATAACTTAAAAAAGGACGGTACGCCGTCCTTTTTTCGTGCGTAAAAACGATGTGGAAAATTTACGGATTTTAGACAAATTTGTGAAAGTGTAAAAATTATAATCTTCATAAAATCTTGACACGGTGAAACATGTGTGGTATTATATGCGTATCAATAATATTATCCCTCGGAGGTAACAATGGGAAGCAAGAAAAAGACTAATTTATTCGGCTGGATTTTTGCGGCGCTCATGCTCGTAGGGCTCGTGCTTGTAGTTGTCGGTATGTGCATCGGCAATATCAATATGGCGCTTGCAGGCAGAACCGAAACGATCACGCTGTTCGACGAATCGTGGGAAACGCTTAAGGAAGCCAACAACGCTCTCGAAACCAATCTTCCGCAACCGACTTTCGGTATCATCGCGTTTGTGGTAACGCTTGTCGGCGCCGCTATACTTGTTTTGGACGCAGTCCTTCGCATAGCTCTTAAAAAAGACATCAAACTTATCCGTATGATCGGTGCGGCAGTCACGCTTATAGGCGCAATACTTATACTTGTTGCCGGCTTGGTCCTTGCAAGCGATTTCAACAGCTATTATGACGAATTAAACAAAATAGCCGGCGATATCGGCAATTTTTTGGGCAAAGACCTCGAGGTTAAACCGTACTCGGCGGGCGCGGGTGTTTGGCTCGGCTTTATCGGCGGTCTTGTTGCCGCGGTTGCCGGCGGTCTGTCGACGCTGAAAGTATTTAACAAATAATTATATTTTATATTGCACGACAAAAAAACAGAGATCGATTAAGTTCGATCTCTGTTTTTTGTTGCTTTGTTTATTTCCGTTTGTATAGGTATATCTATATATTCGCGCATATCTTCGGTAAATCGATCGGGTTCCGTATTTTCGGCGCGTACCGTCAATATGTCGCCTTCGAGCAATATCGTTTCGCCGTCGGGGATTATTTCGGTATTGCCGCGCATGAGAACGGTAACGAGCGAATTGTACGGCCACAATATGTCGCGTATGCGTTTGCCGCATACGGTAGAGCATGCGCTTACGGCGCCGCACAGCGTTACCGTGCCGACGGACGCTGTTACATGTTGCTCGCGCTGTAAATTTTCCATTAAGCGTTCGTATAGCGGTGCGGAGCGTAATATCCCCGATATAGCCGTCGCTATTGCAACGGCGATCGTTACAGGCAAAAGGTTGGAAAAACTTGCCGTCAGTTCCAACGCCAATGCAATGGCTGTTATAGGCGCTCGTACCGATGCGGCAAAGAACGCGGCTATGCACAGCATTATCGTATTCGGCGCATAGGCGTCGTTCATGCCGCACATTATACACAGCTTTGTTATGATTGTACCGGCAATGCCGCCGATAGCGAGCATAGGGAGAAACAGTCCGCCCGTCATGCCGCTGCCGCCGGCGCATACCGTAAGTATAAATCGTAACGCTAATAGAACGAAAAGTAACCACAGCGCCGTATTTACCGAAGAGTGTTCGAGAGTAACCTCTCCGCTGCCTACCGTCGTTCCTATGCACAGTCCGCAAACTACCGATAATACAAATACCGGCATAAGCCGCAATACAGAACTTTTTATTTTGCCGAACAGCTTACCTAGTGCGAATACGCATGTATTGAACGCTATTGCAAGCAGCGCAATTATCACGCCGCACACTGCCGCAATGCCGCATGCGGTAAAGAAATCGGCAACGGAACCGTAATCGGATTGCGAAAGGTAGGAGAGCGCGGCGGCGCCCGATCGGATACCTATTCCGTATAAATATTCGTTGTGCCCGAGCGCCCAGAATATAAGCTGAGAAGTCAGTATTGCCGGAACGATCGTCGAAAACGCCGCTAACAGTATGCCCGGCGAGAAGCGGCGGTGCGTTTCCTCGAGCGCGAACGTCACTCCCGTAAGCGGCGCATTAAACGCAACGGCGAAACCTGCGCTTGCGCCGCCCGTTATTAAGTATCGCCGCAGTTCCGTATTGTTCTTTTTTCTGCCGACGCCTTTACCGATACCGTCGCCGATAAGACCGCCTATACACACGGACGGACCTTCGCTGCCGACGGGCATGCCGCTTACGAATGCCAAAAGACTTCCTGCGATCATCGCCGCTGCCGTGCTCAGCCATTTAACGCGCAACATTCCGCGCGCATACCCCTCGGCAAGCGGAATTCCGCTGCCGCGGCACGGCGGATTGAGCGTTTGTATGACTGCGGTCAACAGGCAACATAAAAGAGCGAGCATGATTATGCAAACTACGGTAAGCGGCGTATCCGCGCTCGAATACATGCCGAACGCAAACGACGTCGTTACTTTTGCGCACGTCAAAAACAGCGATAACACCGCTCCGCAGACAACTCCCGTAATGCAGCCGTATATGAACGGTCGTACGGTATTGTAAATTTTGCTCGATTTTTCAGTCATGAATTTTTTATCGCGTCGATAGCGATCATAATTGCGCGGCTGTAAGCCGAGCATAGAATTCCGCCTCGTTATCGCCTTTAAAGAAATCGCTTGCGAATATGCGGTTTACGTGCGATATCTTTTCGAGAAGCTCCGAAGCGGTTTTTTGGATATCGGAAATATATTTCTCGTCGACGTCTGCCGACTTGTAAAGGATATTGCTGAGCGAATTGAAATATATCTTGTCTGTAAGGAATTTATTGTATGCGCGAGAATACAGAATAGAAGAACTCTTGGTATTAAACGCGCTCACGCCGTAGTTGAGGTTGGAGAAAGTCGTAACGCCGAGCAAGTCGAGGATAGTGGGGTATATGTCGGCAACGCAAGTGAACTTGTTTATTACGGGGTTGCCCAAGCTTTGGTTTCCCACCTTTATCATTACGGGTACTCTGTACAGTTCGCAGTAATTGGGCGCGGACGTGCCGGTGATGTTCTTCACGTAATTGCTGACGCCTTGGTAGTACACGTTATGATCGCCGAATAGAGTTATAAGCGTTTTATCGGCAAGGTCGTTGGCGTCGAGATAGTCGAGCATTATCCCGATCGCTTTGTCGAAGTCCATACCCGCGGCGCAGTAGTATCTGAGCGCATTGGCGTCCTCGTCATTCTCGTCGTACGGAAGAATTTCGAGCGCGTCGAGCTTGTCGTAGTATTCTTGCAAGTTGTCGCGTTCCGCGTACTGACCGTGCTGCGTTATAGTGGTGATGTAAGTATTGAATCGACGGTCCGTAGGGAACATCCGGTCTTTGCAAGTATCGAACATTATGGAATCGAGATTGCGTTCGCCTACGCCGGTATCGTCGCCGTCGAAATTCATATCTTCGGCAGCCGTATAGCTTTTAAAGCCGAGAGCATTTTCGTGATGGATATTGCGGTTGTAGAACGTTTTGTAACCGTTATGGAACGAATTGCTTTCCACTTCGAACATATTGCGCATTATGTTGGGCAGGCTGTACGGAAGAGTGTTTTCGGGATACGCATAGTTTATATATTCAAACAGCGGATAATTGCCTATTATGGTTTTGTTCTCCGAAATATCCGTCTTTTCGAGCGAGTACGAATTGTTCAGTATGACGGTCGATTGGCTTTCGTAAAATCTGTACAGATTGGGATAGAGCGTGTGAAGATCTGCTATTATCTTTTGCGCGTCGTGCTCTCGCGTAACGCTTTCGAGCGTTTGCCGCGCGTAGCCGTTGGGATAGCGTTGCGCGTCGTAAAGGAAAGTGAACCATTCGAAGCTTTCGCACAGGACGGTCACCACGTTATAGTCGCTTGCGCGCCCGAAGTATTCCGTAGGCTCGGTTATGGACGCATAAATAAAGTCGTGCAGTTCCGATATGTCGCCGACGTCTATATCGGAAAACCACAGTCCGCGAACTAATTCGTTGTAGAGATTGCCGATTATGCCTTTGTTGGAATATGTGCCGGTTTCCGTTTGATCGAGCATGTAATTAAGATCGTTGGAGTCGTTTTTAAAATTTCCGAAGTACGCAAGCATGGCATTGCTGCCGAGCGCAATAACGCAGAGCGCGGCAGTCGTTATCTTTGCCGACACGGAAACATTCGGTTTTTGTATGCGCTTTGTAAGCATAAATCCGAAAGTCGCATACATAGTAATGACTATCACCGATACAAACACGTACGCAAAATCGAAAGGCAGGGTTTCTACTATCGTTATGGCGTCGTTGCGCAGTTTGAGCATGGCATAGTCGAATACCGTACCGCCCGTACTGTCGAACACTATAATGAATATCAGGTCTAACGCGAAGTTGCCGAGCAGCGCCGCGAGAAAAAGCACATAACGCGATCTATGCCCCGGCAGATATTGCGAAATAAGGCAAACTATAGCTATAAACGTGAAGAAAAGCCAAGGCTCGGTCATGTAAAACTTGCCCGACGTAACGGCTACACCCGTAAGCTCTATGATAAGGCTTGCGGCTATGTAGCCGAACATAAGGTAGTTCTCTTTAAAAAAGCGTTGCGCCCATTTGCAGAATGCCAAGGCGTTCGTTTTAAGTTTATTTTTGAATTTATCCAAGCGTTCGTTCATTACAACACCAATATCACAACAGACGCCCAATATGTAAGGTGAAAGCTGTGTCCCGATAAAACGTAGATCGCGGCGTAAGCATAAGTAAACATATAATACAGCCACGGATACATATGGTCGGTAGTTGCGTATTCGAATATCAGTTCCGTTATGCCGAACACCGCGACCAAAAAAATCGCGCCCCACGGCACTTCGTACTTAGCCGGAAACAATACGGTAAGCGCGCGTTGAACAAGCGCCGCCGCCGTCAGTCCGAGCCATAAGTGCAATGCGTAATAGAAGTAAACGGTTATGTTTGTAAGCGCCGACGCAATGGTAACGCCCATGCCCATTTCCAATTGGATCTTCAGTTTGAAATCGAACACCGCGCCGGCGATAAACACCGTTACCGCGCCGATCGTTATAATGCCGAGCGCGCGCGTAAAACTTAAACTTTTCTTTTGCGGCAAGAATATGCGTTCAGCCGTATAGCGTTTGACGAATATATTAAGACCTATTACGAACGGCACGAACAAAACGGCAAGCATAATATAATAGATTATCTCGGACAGCGTGCCGTAATATATTTTATCGAGCAACGGTTCGAACAGCCATAACAGGCGCGATATCAGCAGTACCGCCATTGCCGCGCCGGCAGCGCCGAGCATTATAAACGCTTTGCGCTTTTTATCTGCGTCGACAGAACGGTAGGCGTCGCGAAAATCGACGGGGGAGCGCGCCGTGCCGTCAATCGTTTCCGCTATTTGCTTTTGTTCCGTATCCGACATATCAGTTTGAACCTTCTTCGAGAACGGCTAATACGTCATGCATCGATTTTAAATATTCCGCTTCCGACGAATTGTAGAATAGCAACAGATCGTCTTTGACTGTAGGATCGTCGAGATGGGAGGGGATAGAAAAATCGACGTTTTTGATGTATTCGTTCCAATGCTTTATCTTGTAGGTGTCGCGGTCGGAATTGCGTCTTAACATTCTTTCGCGACAGACTTCGGGCGTTGTTATCACCCAAATAACGGTAAGCCTCGCGCCGAGTTTGCTCAACTTTTCGCGCAGTTTGGAAATGTAAGCCGCGTCGCGAATCTCGCGCGTGAACGGCGCGTTTATAAGTACGGTATCGTCATAGATAAGCGCTTCGAATCCGAGATTGAGTATAACCTCGTATTCGTAGTCGCGTATTTGTTCTTCGAAAAAGTCCGAACTGCGGTCGTACGGTTTTTTCCCCACGCGAAATATCTGCTTGGACAGCGGAATAAGCGTATCCTTGTCGAGATACACTACGTGCTTGAGATTTTTTGCAAGTTGCTTGGATATATAAGTCTTGCCGCACGCGGGCGGAGACGTTACCAATATCATTCGTTTCATAATCGATTTCTTTATTTTAATTATATTATATACATTTTAACAAAACAGTATTTTGCTGTCAAGTAAATACGGATAAGCGCGCATAAAAATGCGCCGCCGCGATCTGAATACACCGATTTTCGATAGAAGGCATATATACAAATATTGTAGGTAACAATTATCGTACAGGAGATTTGTTTATGTGTACTGCGGCTAAATATGTTTCGGGCGATTTCTTTTTCGGGCGTACGCTCGATTACAACGTTTCGTACGGCGAGGACGTAATAATTACTCCGCGCCGCAGGCGGTTCGATTGGCGCGACGGCGATTGCAGCAAAGTGCATTATGCCATGATAGGCATGGGTTGTGTAAAGGACGGGTATCCGTTGTATTACGACGCTTGCAACGAGCGCGGACTTGCCGCCGCGGGTTTGGAATTCGTAGGCAACGCCGTTTATCACGACCGTCGAGCGGATAAGATAAACGTTGCGCAATTCGAATTCATTCCGCGGTTGCTCTGTTCGTGCGCGACGGTAGCCGAAGCGAAAAAGATGCTCGAAAAAGTAAACATCACGCCGACGGCGTTTTCGCCCGAACTTCCCGTCGCTCAGCTGCATTGGATGATCGCCGACCGCGACGGTACTATAGTGGCGGAAAGTACGGAAAGCGGTTTGAACATATACGACAATCCCGTGGACGTGCTTACTAATAATCCTACTTTCCCCGAACAGTTGTTCTGCCTGAATAACTATATGGGTCTGTCGCCGAAGCCGCCTGCCAACTGTTTTTCCGATAAACTCGATCTCAAAACGTACAGTCTCGGTATGGGCGCGATCGGCTTGCCGGGCGATCTGTCGTCGCAGTCGCGGTTCGTGCGCGCCGCATTCACCGCGCTCAATTCGCCCGTATGCGACTGCGAACAGTCGAGTTTGAGTCAGTTTTTCCATATACTCGGATCGGTGTGTCAGTCGCTCGGCAGTTGTATGCTCGATAACGGCGAGTATGCAACGACTATTTACACATCGGGTTGCAACGTGACTAAGGGCATTTATTACTATTCGTGCTACGACAACCGTCAGATATCGGCCGTCGACATGAATAAAGTCGGGCTTGACGGTACGCGTATTATCAGGTATCCGGCAGTGCACGGCGAACATATTTTGTGGCAAAACTGATTCGGTTCGGAATTATCTTTTGCTTGCCTTTCATCGCGCCGTGTGGTATAATCATGGCATGAAAGCAGTAGTATCGGTTATCGGAAAGGATAGGACGGGCATAATCGCCGCAGTCGCAACCGCGCTCGCCGAGCGCAAAATAAACATCGAGGATATCTCGCAAACGATCATGCAGAAAAACTTTGTCATGATCATGTTGGTGGATACTTCGCAGTCTACCGTTCCGTTCGATAAGATCGGCGCGGAACTGCAAGCCGCGGCGGACAATCTCGGCGTTACGGTGCACGTGCAGAACGAAGCGCTGTTCGACGCAATGCACAGAATATAAGGCGTGGCGTTATGTTTACCGAGAACGAGATAATAGAAACCATAGATATGCTCGACAATCGGCATTTGGACGTGCGCACGGTCACCGCGTCGCTGTCATTGCTCGATTGCATAGACGGCAATGCCGATAAATGCGCCGACCGCGTTTACGATAAAATAATGCGTGTTTGCGCGCGGCTTGTTCCCGTTTGCGAAAGCTTGTCTGCGCGCTACGATGTGAAAATAGTAAATAAGCGCATAGCCGTTACGCCCATATCCATTATCGGCGCGGCGTGCGGAAATTTCATCAAGTTGGCGCATGCGCTCGACCGTGCCGGAAAAAACCTCGGCGTGGATTTTGTCGGCGGATATTCGGCGCTTGTGCAAAAGGGCGCTACTGTATCCGAAAACGCGTTTTTGGATACGCTGCCGCAGGCGTTGTGCGAAACGGACATCGTTTGTTCGTCCGTAAACGTTGCGTCAAGCAAGACGGGTATCAATCTCGACGCCGTGGGCAGGCTGGGAAATATCATAAAAGATATAGCGTACCGCACGCTCGATAAAAATACTTTCGGGTGCGGCAAGTTGGTGGTTTTCTGTAACGCCGTCGACGACAATCCGTTTATGGCCGGCGCGTTTACCGGTCTTGCCGAGGGCGAATGCGCTATCAACGTCGGCGTATCGGGTCCGGGCGTTGTAGAGTACGAAATAAAAAAACATCCCGATTACGATATAACGCAGATCTGCGAGCTTATTAAGCGCACGGCGTTCAAGATAACGCGGCTCGGCGCGCTTATAGGAACCGAGGCGGCAAAGGAACTGAATCTGAATTGCGGAATAGTCGACCTGTCGCTTGCACCCACGCCGGCGATAGGCGATTCGGTTGCGCGCATACTCGAAAGTATCGGTTTGTCTACGGTCGGGTCGTGCGGCACTACCGCATGCCTTGCGTTGCTCAACGACGCCGTAAAAAAGGGCGGAGTAATGGCGGCGAGCCGAGTAGGCGGTCTGTCGGGCGCGTTTATACCCGTTTCAGAGGACGCCGGCATGATCGAGGCGGCGAGATCGGGCGCACTGAGCCTTGAAAAGCTCGAGGCGATGACCGCCGTGTGTTCCGTCGGGTTGGATATGATAGCCGTGCCCGGCGATACGTCCGCTGCGCAACTTGCGGCAATGATAGCCGACGAATGCGCCATCGGCATGATCAATAACAAGACGACCGCCGTACGCGTCATTCCCGTTTACGGCAAAACAGTAGGCGACGAAGTGGATTTCGGCGGACTGTTCGGCACTGCGCCGATCATGAAAGTAAACTGCGGCGCGCCCGACGTGTTCATAAACAGAGGCGGCGTAATACCTCCGCCCATACACGCCAATAAAAATTAGTTTGTAGTATTCGTTCCGATACATACGGCGGACGACGCAATTAAATTCAGTCAATAGGAGTAGAGAGGGTCATGAAAAGAAACGATATCGACAAAAAGTACCATTGGGACTTGGGCGCCATGGTTGACGGCAACGAAACGTTCGAGAGCATTTTCGATTACGTTTCGGACAAGCTGACGACAATCGAAGGATATAAGGGCAAGCTCGGCGAACGTAAAGCCGCGCTCGAGTGTTTAAAGCTTGTGGACGAGGTGTCCGAACGGTTCGAGCTTATTTATATCTATTCGCATATGTTCAAGGACGAGGATGCGAGCAACGGTACGGCTATGGGCATGTCTATACGCACCGATTCGCTTGCCGGTAAATTCGGCGCGGCTACAGCGTTTTTGAACAGCGAACTTTCCGCGCTCGACGCCGCGGCGCTTGACGGGTACATCGCCGATCCCGAGTTTAAAGATTTCGATTTTATGCTCAAAGAGATAGTGCGGCAAAAGGCGCATATTCTTTCGGACAAGGAAGAAAAACTGCTTGCCATGAGCAGCGAAGCGCTTAATACCACATACAATGTGGCGCACATGCTGTTTGACGTCGATATGAAATTCAAGTCCGTTAAAAAGGACGGAAAAAAGGTAAATCTCACCAATGAGTCGTACGGCGAGCTTTTGGCGGACGGCGACAGAGCGGTTAGAAAGTCTGCGTTCAACAATCTTTACGACGGATATATAGAACATATAAATACGCTTGCCGCTAACTATGCCGGCAATGTCAAAGCCGATAATTTCTACGCCAAAGCGCGCGGTTACAAAGATTGTTTGGAACAATCGCTGTTCGGCGACGGAGTGCCTACGTCAGTGTACGAAAACCTTATAGACGCGTGCAATAAGAATTTCGCGCCGTTGCATAGATATATCGGTCTGCGCAAAAAGATGCTCGGGCTTGACAAACAGCACATGTACGATCTGTACGTGCCTATCGTAGAGAACGCAGAAATGAAACTGCCGTACGAAGAGGCTTGCGACATAGTAAAGAAAGCGCTTGCGCCTATGGGCGAAGAATATGTCGGACTGCTCGGCAAGGCGATGAATGAGGGCTGGATAGACGTTATGCCCAACGACGGCAAGCGCGGCGGCGCGTACAGCTGGTCGTCCTATTCGGCGCACCCGTACGTTTTACTTAATTATGCGCCCACTACGAGCGATATTTTTACGCTTGCGCACGAACTTGGGCATTGCATGCATTCGTACTATTCGCAGAAATTCCAGCCGTATTCCAAGTGGAACTATCAGATATTCGTAGCCGAAGTCGCGTCCATTTGCAACGAAACTTTGCTCGACGATTATCTGATGAAAAACGTCAAGGACGAGAACGTCAGAAAATATCTGCTCAGTTTAAGGCTCAACCGATTCCGCACGACGTTGTTCCGTCAGGCTATGTTTGCCGAGTTCGAATATAACGCGCACAAAATGGATCTCGAGGGCAAGCCGCTCACCGTTGACAGTCTTAGTTCCATGTATCTCGACCTTAACAAGAAATACTACGGCGCGGACGTTATTTCGGACGATCGCATAGCTTACGAGTGGGCGCGTATCCCGCACTTCTATAAAGCGTTCTATGTTTATAAATATTCCACGGGTATGACCGCCGCTACGAGTATCGCGCACAATATACTTGCAAACCCCGACTATGTAAATGTGTACAAGGATAAGTTCCTTAAAGCCGGCGGACACAAATCGCCGTACGACATACTTTGCGATACGGGCGTAGACCTTGCTACCGTCAAGCCGTATGACGACGCGTTCAAGTTCTTTAACGACGCACTCGACGAGCTTGAAAAGCTCTGCAAGTAGTTTCGGCGTTTTGCGGACGGGTATTGTAAAAAAACGGATATTGCGCTTTATCGTGCTTGCCGTTATAGCCGCGGTAGGAATGCTCCTTACCGGTTGCGGCGCAAAACTTACCGTGTACGACTATACGGAGAACGGCGCGCGGTATAACATGTACGAGCTTGAGATAGACAGCTCGGTCGTCGCGCTTATGGAAAGTACCGCGGCGGTAGACGACGACGGAAACAAATACACCGTGGAAGGCTACTTTTTTACGTTTTTCAAAAGCTTCGGGTACGAGCTGAAGAGCGCGTCCGTTGCGGACGGTAAATACGTAGCGACGTACTCCAAACGCATAACGGGCGAGTCCGAGCTGGATGCGATAGGGAGCAAGGTGGAGTTTTCCTACACGCATACCGACGATCCGTTTATCCGAACGTACGTAGCGACTGCGCCCAATCCGTTCAACGGCGTGCGCCAAAAATACGATAATCTCGAGCCGTTCCGTTCCACGACTATGCTCGAGAGGATCAAGAACGGCGTAGTAGCGCGCAACGAGTACGGCGAGGTAATAAAATCTTTCCCGTCGCTCACCGAGGCGTTCCCATATCTCGACGGCGCCGATCCCGACGGGTTAATGCTCGATTATGTGCGCGGCGGCGCGCGGCGAATGGAGTCGTCGGGCGAAACGCTGTCGAGTTCGGGCAGCGGCGCAACGTATAAATTTTCACGCTATTTCGACGCTTCGGATACCGAAATATCGTTCAGGTACGAACGCCCCGTAGTTTACGGTTGGTATATGGTTGCGATAGCCGCAGGCGGAATAACGCTTGCCGTGTTTGTGCTTGTAACGCGCGAAAAGAAGAAAAAGCCGTCGCTGCTCGAACGGTTCCCGTACGATCCCGAGGCGTACGCTTACGAGCGACAGTATCTGCCGCCGAGCGGTAACGATCCCGATAACGGCGACGGCGTAAATAACGAATAACCGATCGGCTTTGCCGAAAACAAACGTCAGGAGAACAAAGCTCATGCCTAAGAGAGAAGACCGCGAAGAGTTTATAAAAAATCATCCGCACGTGGTTGCGCGCGAAACGCCTAACAGCTACGAGGCGGAAACCGCGTTGCTGGGCGGCATGCTTATAGACGGGCAAACTGCGTCCAAGTTTATGCCGCAGCTTAACGCCGACGATTTTTATACGCCCGGGCATAAGCATATCTATGCCGCGCTTGCCGCTTT
>CATKFJ010000154.1 GCA_949747725.1 uncultured bacterium | reverse complement strand
TCGATACAGTTGCCCATTGCTCCGGCAACAAACAACGCTATAGATACGCGAAACCACTTGCTTTTACCCTTGTTCTTGATCAGAACAAGCACAAACGCCACTGACGCCGCGACTGCGAAAACGCTGAAAAATATACGCGCACCCATCGGGGTCAACCATTTGGCAATCGTATCCGAGCCGAACGCGGCGTTAAAATTGGATAGCCTGTGGATATTCAAAACTTTGGGGATAACGGTGACCGTTTCGCCCGAGTCGAGCAAGCCGAAAACAAGCGCCTTGGTTATCAAGTCGAAAGCAAATACTCCAACCATAACTATCCACTCCATTTTGGCGACTTTAAGATAGTTCCACACGCGCTTGGATATGCGTTTTATAAAAGCACCTATCTGCTTGACTTTGTTTGTAAAAGCATTATCTTGCACTTTGAAATTTTATTTCTCCGAGTCGGGTTTTAGAACGTCTATTGTTTCGGGCGTTATCAAGAACAGATTGCGCCTTACGGTTATTACCGTATCGCCGAGCGCATAAGCCGCGCCTGACGTAAAGTCCATTAACCGCTGAGCGTCCGGCGAATCCGCGATCGGATCGAGATCGACAAGCGCCGGTTCGCGACGGCGTAGATATGCTATAAGATGTTCGACATCCGCAGTCGTTCGGGGCTGATATATTACAAAGTTCTGATTCAACTGCGGCGAGATATATTGTTTGGTAGTGGGCAGAGGTATGGGCTTGGGCACAGGCTGCGACGCGGGAGTTTCGCTCTCATACTGCGCAAACTGCGGCGGATTACCCAGATTGTATTCGGTGCGCTGTGCAGCAAGCGTAGGCGGCGGAGTGTATCCGTTGACGGGGTAAGTCGGCTGCACGGTGTTTACGGGCGCAACCGGTTGCGGCGGAACGTACGACTGACCGCCGTATATCGGCGCGCCCGAAGACGGCGCGGATGCGGTAAAACGCCGAGGCCCCGTATAGTTCCCGTTAGCGTCGTGGGTGTCCTCGTAATATTCTATTTCTCCGCCGTTATAGTTGGCGGCGTTTCGCAAGAACGTATCAAAGAAATCGCCGTTCGCCATATTTGATTGCTCTCCTTTACTTGTAACGCTTATATCTTCCGTTTTATACATTGTATTGCCTTGCACCGAATATCGCAGACCCTATCCTGACCATATTGGAGCCGTGCTCGATCGCTCTTTCATAGTCGCCGCTCATGCCTATGGACAACGTGTAGAACGGACCCGACTCATAACGGGCAAACAAATTTTCTATGTCCGCGTAAAGGTCATCGCTCGCGCCTATCGGCATTACCGACATCAGTCCGCGCAAACGCACGTTGCTACACTCCGAAGTTGCGCCTATAAGCTCATCCGCACAAACGATATCGACGCCCGTTTTGGTCTGCTCGCCGCCCACATTAACTTCGATAAGAATATCCTGAACGGCATTTCTTTTTTTAGCAAGTCGGTCTATCTCATTCATAAGCTTAACGCTGTTTACGGACTGAATAAGCGCGACTTCGCCTACAAGGTACTTTGCTTTATTGGTCTGTAAAGTGCCTATAAAATGCCGTTTTGCGCCTTTTACGCCGTCCTTTTTTTGAATAAACTCCTGAACGCGGTTTTCTCCCACGTCGTTTATGCCAAAATCGATCGCGGCGTTTATGCCTGTTTCTTGTTTTTTCAAATTTCGCTGTATTCTATCAT
>CATKFJ010000153.1 GCA_949747725.1 uncultured bacterium | reverse complement strand
TTTTGTGGCGTTAGAAATTTATCGGACGCCACTATGTATTAGCATATAGATCCCTCGAGAGGGCAAAAAACGCTCGGGATGACATGGTTGGGCTTGTCTTTTCGACCGAAGTGAGCGTTAGCGAACGCAGCGGAGAAATCTTTCAATCCCGAATTCCGAATTTAAAAGCGGCGCTAAAAGAACAAAAGAAGTAGGTCAATTTACTTGCAATTTAATCGTTATATTGATATAATGAGAGTATGAAAAGTGTCGATTTAAACTCCGAATGGAATATCGTTTCGGGAGACGACCGATACGAATGCGATTTGCCGCATGACGTAACGCTGAACGCGCCGCGCGATTATTCGTGCGCGTTCGGTCAGTTAAACGGTTATATCCCCGAAGCGTATGCTACGTTCACGCGCGCGCTGCCGCAGATCAAACACGGCGACGTTGTGCTTGTAGTTTCGGGTGTGTGCGGATACGGCGATATTTTCGTAAACGACAGAAAAATTGGCGTTGTGAGCGGCAGAGCGCCGAATGCGTTTTACATTACGGATGAGCTTACGGGTTCGCACAACGAGCTTCGTATACGATTGCACACTTCACCTGCCATGTCGGATAAATATCTCGGCTTGGGCATTGCCGGCGGAGTCAGCCTGTATATTGCCGACAACGACGTGGATATCGAATACAACTCGGTGTTCGTCAAGACCGCTGTTGCGAGCGGCAAAACGTACGCCGATATTGCCGCTGTCGTGTATAACCGAACGGATACGGCAAAAAAAGTCATATTGGAAGGCGTTATCAAAAACGCACGCGGCAAACGCGCCGGCAAAAAACAGCGCAAAGTCACCGTAAAAGCGAATGCGAGCATTGACGTGACCGTGCGCGTAAGAATGAGCAACCCTTACTATTGGTCTGTAGACGATCCGTATATATATACCGCAGAGCTTGCGGCGATAGGCGGCGAGAGCGAAGAGATAACGCCCGTCGTTAAAAGATTCGGCATAGTTACGCGTGCGCTGTCTTCCGCGCGCGGCTTGTATTTAAACAACGTCAACACCAAGCTTTTCGGCGCGTACGTATCGCACGCGGACGAAGCGCTCGGCTGTGCGTCCAATTATTCCAACGAAGTGCGGCGACTGCGCGCCCTTAAAGCGGTGGGCTACAACGCCGTGCATTTGGTCGGCTGTCCGACGGACGCAATGCTCGACGCTTGCGACGATGTGGGTATGCTCGCTTTCGTCGATTTGGCGTCGCACCTTACGGAGAACAAAACGCCGCTCGACGGCATACTCGAAGAGGACACAGCCGAAGCGGTAAAATCGTTGCGTAACCATCCGTCGGTCGTGCTGTACGGCATAGCGGACGACGTTCCCGAATGTTACGACCGTAACGACGGGCACGCACTGATAGATTCGTATTGCAAATATATAAAATCGCTCGACGACACCCGTCCCGTAACGGTGTCGACGCGAGAACTTGTACCCACGAGCGGCGAGCTTGAGGCGGCGGGCTGCAAAAAGCACGTATTCGATAACGCCGCGGCGGCTATAAACGCCGGCAGAGAGAAGGGATTGTTCGAAACTCTCACCGCAGGCGCGTTCGACGCCGTCGACGTGAGCGGATTCAACTATCTGTATCCGTTGTACGAAACGGAAACGACCAAGCGCGACAGACTTGCGGTCGGCGCACGGACAAGCTCGGAGCGCGCGTTCGAGAGCATAGACGCAACCGAAAAGAACGACAGAGTGATAGGCGATTTCAACGATCACGGCATAGATTACCCCGGAGACGGCAAGTACGGCGAAATAATAAACACCGAAGGCGATATAGATTCGATCTGTTGCGAAAAGCCGCAGGGCGTGTATAAAAGAATACTGCTCGGCGAACGCAATATCGCGTATATCGTAACGCTCGATCCCGAAACGAACGAGCCGGTAAATATGTGGAATCATCCGCGCTATCTCGGTCAGAAAGTGGAAATCAAGGTTTATACTTCGGGCGACGTCGTAGCGCTGTACCTCGACGGTCGGCTTATCGGCAGACGTCTTGCCGGCAAGATAAACAAACACATCGCGTCGTTTACCGCGGATTATTATCCGGGCACGCTCGAGGCAGTCGCATACTTTAAGGGCGTCGAGTGCGCGCGCACTACGCTCAAGACGGCGGGCACGCCTAAAACGATACGGCTTACCACGGGCGATAAAAATCTGTCGGTAGGGCGCAAAGACCTCGGGTTTGTTCAGATAGAGGTTTGCGACCGTGACGGCAATCTTGTACCGTACGCAATGCGGTCGTTAAACGCGACTGTCGTCGGCGGCGATCTTGTCGGTTTTATAAACGCGGACCCCATGCTCAGAAAAAACGAGTTCGATTGTTGTCCGGCATACGGCGGACGCGCGCTCGCGGTCGTCAGACCCGATCCGGGGGAAACCAAAGCGGTCGTAAAAATAACCGGCGAAGGTCTGCTTTCGAGCAAGATATCGTTTAAGATCAAAAACTGAATCGAAAGGTGTATTACATCGGTCAATAGGCTATAATTAAAGGAATATCATGAAAAAACGCAAAATCATATCTTTAACGCTTGCGGCGGCGATCGCCGCCTGCCCCGTACTGCTTACGGGCTGTTCCGGCGATCACTATTCGCAGATATCGTTTCCGGCACAGGATACGTCCATGATCGTAACAAGTCAGGGCGGTTCTACCGTGGCATACGGCAATTACGTTTATTTTATAAACGGCACGCGCGGTTACGACGATACCGACGGCACTGCCAATGTTTGGGACGAAGTAGTAAAGGGCGCGCTTTACCGCGCCGAGCTTAACGGCACGATGGATGCCGATAAAAACTTCTTGCCCGAGCGCGACGCCGAAGGCATAGAGTTTAAATATACTGACGGTACGGACTACTTCGACGAACCGATCAAAGTAGTTACCACGCAAAAGATCGCGCCCAAGACGATAGGCACTGCCGGTTACAAAAACGGCGGATTGTTCCTTTACGATAACTATGCGTTTTTCGCTACGCCCAACAATGAGAAAAACTCGACGGGCACCGTTCAAACAACGCGTACCGATTACTTCATGATGCCGCTAAGCGGCGGTAAGCCAACCAAGATATACACGAGCGCGGAGGGCGTGGATACAAGTTCGTCCGAATACGCGTTTTACAAGCATAACGGCGCGGTGTATCTTGTGACGAACGAAGGCGGCACTATCGTGTCGGTAAAGGTCGATCTTTCCAAAGCGAAAGCCGACTATCCCGTCAAGTTCGAAGAGGGCGCGACAAGCGTGTATTTCCCCGTACGCGATACTTACTATACGGGCATAAGCAACAATACCGTAGAGGACTTTATATACTTTGTAAGGAACGTAAAGGACGGCGAAAGTCAACGCGCAGGCACGGTCATCGAGGCTATGCGTCCCGACGGCAGCGAAAATTTCGTTGTGTCGATGACAGGCATGACCGAAACCATAGAGGGCGTGCGAAACGGCATAATGTTCTACCGCACGACGAACAACGTGAGCGAAACCGTTATCGCGTACAACAATCTCCACAATATGCTTATGGAATGTTCGCCGTCGTACAAAGCCGAGCAGGAGAATGCGACGGATAAGGTCACGCAAATAAGCGGCATTTTCCCCAAATCGGTAACAAGCACGATAACGAGCACTTATGCGTTCCGTGCCGACGAAAATTCCAATACCGTGTATTTTGTAGGCGTGTCCGGCACGGACATCAGTTTGTACGTCAACAACGAACGAAACCTTGTGGGCAAGCTGTGCGACACCACGGGAACGCCGTTGTTCATAAAGAACGATTATTTGTATTTCTCCGGCTCGAACAGCGATTTCTACCGCGTGCCGCTGTTTGAAAATATGGACGGGTACGGCGAGGCGCAGTTGCTTGCCGAGGAAACGGCATCGGCAACACTGTCTTGCGATTATGCCATGGGATACTTTACGTACTACGCCACCGTCGATCAGTGGGCGGACGCCTATACGTATTTTTATAAGGTGGACGGTATCGAGGGCGCGGAACCGTTGTTTGTAGGTTCGCGTACGGGCGCGGATATCCCGACCGAGGATCAAATAAAGGAAGCGAAAGGCGAAACCGATTCAACGTCTTCCGACGAAGAATAACGACTTACATGAGTATATGCCGAAAAGCTCTCGAACAAAATGTTCGAGAGCTTTTTTACTATACAAATTAAAAAGATAAATCGAAATTTATAATCAGCTTACGCGTGCAAGTCGGGGAAAATACAGTTTTTTATATTCGGATCAAACTCCGCGCCGAGGAAGGGATCAAGCCGAATTTTTATGCCTTGCTTAAAACGTAATAGTCGTAATACTTCGTTCCGTCGTGACCGATAAGCGGTTCGTTCGAAAGCGTAAAGCCAACGGACGTCAACGCTTTTATGCGCTCGACTGCCTGCGGAACGGCTTTTGTTGCGACAATATCACAGCCGAACAAATCAAACGACGGAACGGCGATCAGGGACAAAACGCTTTCTATCTCCGCCGCCTTTTCGTAGTCGCTGTGCAAGTCGAGCCGAAGCAGACCGCAATTTGTAAAGTAGTCGTTTTCTTCGCGGCGAAACTCTTCGATCGTACCTATCGCCTTGCCAGTCTTTCTGTCTACTATAGCAAACCTTACAAACCAGCCGTTGTCGTAAGCCTGTTTCCAAAAGTCCAACGCCTGTTTCATTCGATCTTTTGTGGTGTAGTAAAAATCGTCGCCGTGGCAATTGTCGCTGTTAAACAAAGGCACGGCTTTAACATCGCTGTAAACTTTAAGCAGATCTTCCAGATCCGCGTCCGACACGGGTCGCAAAATATATTTGTCGTTTTCGAGCGTCGGGCAGTTTTTGTAAATATTCATAAAATCACTCCTAAAATGAATTCGGTCCTTTCGGGAATTATTGCTTTTTACGCTTTTTGGGCAGCGGCGTTATGGGTTCGAGTATGGCGATAGCTTGTGAAGTAAGTTCGCGGTTTTCGATATCGAGAATATAGTGCGGCTTGCTTCCCGCGTACGGAACGGCTGTCGCTGCGTTTGACATCAATGCGGAGATCTGCGGTAGCATTTTAACGTAAACCGTGTTGTCGCAAACAAGCAAAAGCGGCTTATCATTTACGTAAACCATATATTCGCCGAACATCTTTTTGTATCTTACGGGCATGTCGCTTTGTATTTGTTCGCATA
>CATKFJ010000152.1 GCA_949747725.1 uncultured bacterium | reverse complement strand
GTCATTCGCGAGAGCAATTTGGACGAAATGACGGACGAACTCGGCGAACTGCCTGCCGATAACGAAGCGGCGGATAGTGCGGACGTAAAGTCGGAAATCGTCGAGTCTGCCGATCGAGAATAAAGGTAAATAATTGATTAGCAAATTCGACAAATCGTGTGCTTCGGCGCTGTATAAACGTAAGTTCGGCGAATGCTTGGATGATTACGATTATGAGGGTGCATTGGACTGCCTTCATAAGTTTTCGGCTGTGAAAAACAATCCGGATTTTCACATGGCATGCGGCATGCTGTATTTATTGATGACGCAGGACAGCGACGATTCCGAACTGCTTACTTTGGCGTTCAGAGAATTTATGATGCAGCTTCGCCGCGATCCCGATAATACGGCTATATACCGTAATATTTTGGCTACGGTATTTTTGCGGCGCGAACCTGTTGCTATGTACGAGTGGAGCAAATATTTGCGCGAAAGCACGCTTGACAGCGAAACGGTGTTTGACGAGCTTGCTCGGGCGGGGATAAACCAACTTATTCCCACCGATTCCGATTATTTGGATCTCGAAAGCCTGTTCAACGCCGGCGACTTCGGCATGATCGATCCGCGCGGCGGTAAAGCGCAAAACGAAGCGCAAGCGCATAGCGGCGCGACCGTCGAATCGCCCGAACAGCTTACCAAAGCGAATAAAATAATCATATTCCGCGGCGGCAACAGCGAACGAACCGATGTAAGCAAATCGAAAGTCGATAAAAAAATAGTGCGTTTAGACGAAACGGAGCAGTCGTTCGCGTTCGATCAAGCCGACTTGTTCGGAGATAAGATCGCGGAACAGGATGCGGAAAGCTTGCTCGATCTGATAAAGGTTTTGACCGACGATTTCGACGACGCGGACGGTTTGGAAATAAAGATCGCCGACGGACAAAACACCGATGTAAAAACCTCGCAGTTGCGTGCCGGATTAGCATTGCAAGAGGCGGAAATACACAGCGAACACGGCGATTACGCCAAGGCGCTCGAGGCGCTCGATAAGATATCGCCGTCGGACGGCAGGTTTTATTATTGCGGCGAATGCGTACGCGCGTTTATCTTACTCGAAACGAACGATATAAGCGGTGCGCAAAAAGCGGTAAACCGTGCGCTCGATCTTCATGCCGACGGCGCTCTTGCCGGAACGCTGTTGTGCCGAATATACGAGCTTACGGAACAGTTCGATAAAATTCCGCGCGCGTTGAAAAAGATCGACGTCAAAGATTTTGTCGATTCCGATCACGTTTATAAAGCGATGCGATACGCTATAAAATACTGCACGGTCGACGATGCGCTCGATCTTGCCGAAGAATATATAGAAGAATATAACATCATGGACGTGCGCATGCTTTACGCGCAAATGCTGTATAACAGCGGCGATAAAGAGGGTGCGACGGAAGAACTGTATTCGCTTTCGCGAATTTTTTACGACGACTTCAATACGCTATTTTATAATATCATGTCACACGGCAATGTGGATAAAATGCCGCTTAGCGAGGAAGCGCCGCAGGAAATACTCGGCATGCTTGTGGACGATATCATGAGCGAGCTGAACAACGGATTGCCGTTGGAAACAATGGACGAAGAAATGCTGTCGGTAGGGCTGGAAACGTTCGTCACGCTCGAGTTCGATAACGACAGGCGTACTATGATAGACATGTTCGGCGCATTGCGTAAGATGACTGCGATCCCCAAGCTGAAGACCAAAGTACTCGATTCGCTTGTTTCGCCGTATGTGGAACCGCTCGTAAAATCGGTGATGTTGTCTGAGCTGTATGTTCAGGGCGAACGCGATCTGTTGTTCGAAACGGGATATTGCCCCGTATTCGACGGAAACTTGCCTAAATTCGAAACAGAACCGACAAACGGCATGCTCACGGCGTATGCATTTGTTGCAACGCTCCGCCGCGATAAACTTACCGATCTTATCGCGATTGCGGATAAAGCCGCTCCGCACATAAAAAGCTTGCAATGTTCGGATCGCGATATCGCCAATTATCTTATAAGAAAAGTGCGAGGCAAGGGCAGACTTGCCGATAAATCGACTGACGTGCGTATAGACTATGCGCTCGGCTATACCGCCAAGACCGCGGCTACACAGGCGTATAAAACGATATCGAGCATACTCGATCCGCTTGTTGCATCGGCTGACTGTAAAAATAACTGATCAAGGAAAACCTACTCATGGAAAACAATCAAGAACTTTATTATATCGATTTCGATAAGCTGTTCGAGAACTATGCCGACAAGTATTATAACGAGCATGAGGACGAATACGATTCGCCCGACGATTTTGCGCGCGATCTCGATAAGGTGTACCATAAGTGGGCTACATCATCGCAGACTGCGCTTGGCGGAATATCTCCGTCTGAGTTCTTTAACCGTATTCCCACAGACGAACTAATAGATATTCTGAAAGGCGCGTGCGTTGGCGATAACAATCCGAGTTCGTTGCTTTTCGATAGGATAGCTACCGAACCGTCGTTGACGGGTGAACTTATAGAGCTTGCGCTTTCTGCCACGGACGAAAAACTGTTGCTTGTGTTGTTGAGCCTTATAAACGAGTTGGGCGGCGCGGATTGCGATTTTTATCTCGATATGATAGAGCGCGACATCGATGCGGATGTAAAAGAAGAGTGTATCGAAGCGCTTTGCGATATGGCGGAAGAAGTTAAAGACCGGTTGCTCGAACGCGCCGAAAATACGGACGACGTGGGAAAGATAGAACTGTATGTCGAGCCGCTTACTTTTTGCGCCGCCGGCGACGACAGGATACTCGGGCTGTTAAGAAAGCTTTTGGCGTACGATCCCAATGTCGCGTACATTGCGGCGCTCATGGGTAGATACGGCGACGAAAGGGCATGTTCCGATCTGTATCCGCTGTTGGATACTTGCGATTATGCCGAGTTTTTGGAAATACGCAACGCCATAGAGGAACTCGGCGGTACGGTAGACAAACATTACAGAGATTTTTCGTCCGATCCGCTGTATGCTGCTATAAAAAGCACGGTCAAGAAATAGAATAACAGTATGGCAAAGAACACTTCAAGGCTTATCACGCTTGCCGACGTTAAGGAAAACGAAGAGATCAAGTGCTTGATAAATGCGAGTAACGAAAGCTTAAATGTATTGGGATATACCGAACACGGATTGCGGCATGTCGGGTACGTTTCCAAAACGACGGCAAATATTTTAAGCACGCTCGGTTATGACGAGCGCATGGTAGAGCTCGGCGCGATCGCCGGTTGGATACACGATATTGGCAATGCGATCAACCGCAAGCATCACGGGCTAACGGGTTCCGTGCTTGCGTACGATATTCTTGTGCGAATGGGCATGAGCGCGTGCGAAGCGACGCAGATAATCGCCGCAATCGGCAATCACGAAGAAGAAACGGGTACGCCCGTAAATCCTATTTCCGCCGCGCTTATATTGGCGGATAAATCGGACGCGCACAGATCGCGCGTGCGCAGAGAAACGGCGGACCGTAAGGATATCCACGACCGAGTGAATTTGTCTATAACCAAGAATTATCTTGCGATAGATATCAATAAAAAAACAATACGGCTCGTTATTCAAATGGATAATACGTCGGCAACAATGGAATACTTGCAGATTTATCTTTCGCGCATGGTTTTATCCGAAAAGGCGGCGGCATTCCTCGGATATTGGTTTGAGCTTGTTATAAACGGGAATGTGATAAATCGAAGAAAGCCCGTAGCCGCGTCCAACGTGCACCCGAAAGCTGGAGAAACCGAGGTTTCGGAAGATTGATCGAATATTAGAGAACGACCGAAATTCGCATAGGTGTGAGTTCC
>CATKFJ010000151.1 GCA_949747725.1 uncultured bacterium | reverse complement strand
CTATAACTCCGTACGATTTGGTTTCCGATGCCGATATGCTTATTCATTCGGGCGTATCTACAAGCGGCGGTTTTACTCTCAACGGCATTCAGGGAAGATTCAACCCGCCGACGGGTACGATAATAAGCGGCGGCGCGGAAGCTGCGGATAATGTTCCGTTTGAAGGAATTTTGGACAATACGTACGGTCTCGACGCCGAAAACGGCATTCTCGATACGCTCAAAACCATGGGCGGTTCTACGCTTGTCAAAAAGGTGAGCGCGTCGTCGAGCGGTACTGCGTCGAATACGGCAATGCAGACCGAACAGAACGTGTTTAACGATAAGCTGTACTTCGCGCGAGTAGGCGACGGCACGGACGCATATACGTTTAACCCCACGACCATAAACAATTTCGCAGTGAACGCGGTAAATACCACAAACTATATTACTTATCAGTTCGGTAACAAAGTAACCCACGGCGACGGTACATATAATGTTGACTTTATATTTATCACAGCAACTACGCGTACTACGCAGCCTGCTTATATCGATCTTACCGTGCGCGATAGGTACGGAGATTCTACGGACGGCGCCGCAAGCGTTCCCATTCGCATCAGGATCGATGTAGTAAATACTGCACCGGCGATCAAAAACATAGATAAATGCTATGAGCTTGCCGCCGATCCCATTACGGCTAACAAGAAAATAGCGCCTAAGACCATGGTGTTTGCCGCCGACGGCAACACTCAGGAAAACGGCTTGATGATCGACGTAGATAAGGATACGCCCGATTTTATTACCGCGCGCGGCTTGCTTATAGCCAACAGTAGAGATCTGTTGTACGATGAAAGACTCGAAGACGGATTCGACGCCGTTTATGCCGACGCCACAAAAGCCGATTTCGCAAAATACCTTGTGGATAACGAGAACGATAACAGATTGCTTACCGATTATTACGTAACGGCAACCATGTTGTCGCGTTTCGAAATTTCGGTTACGGCGCTCAGTTCTACCAAAGCGATAGCCGGCGGCGTGTATGTTTATTTTTACGTAAGCGACGGTAACGGCGGTATCTCGCTCGGTCTTGTTCAGGTAGAGGTGATAGACTCCGCGCCCGCGCTCAATACGTCGGAGGAGAACGGGTTTGACGAAAAAGATCCTATTTGGACTATAGAATCCACGTCCGACGCGGATATAATGAGCTATCGTTATATCGTAGGTTCGTCAGTTGCCGCTACAAATCTTGTAGAGCAAGGCGGCGCCGCTGCGTCCAACGTCAAAGTTTTGACTACGGATGCGGACGGTTTGCACGATTATTCGGTGCTTTCGCCGCGTACTTCGGGCGATGTCTCCACATATACCAATATCCGTTATGACGAGATAGATAACGGCACAACCGATCTGCCTACAGAGATCGCCCGTGCCGTTCCCGACGTAGCGATCGCCACGGAATTCTTGGCTAACAATCCGCAGGCGGCTGTTGTTGCGTTTAAGCGTTCGATAACTGCCGACGGCGTTACGTACGACGGAAACTTGCCCGAAAACTATCAAGTAACAATGATGTATTTTGTTGAAGGCAAGTGGATCACCCGAAACGACTTGGTATACGGCAATACCGATATTCCTTTCGGCGGCATAAAGAATTATACTTCCGAACAGCTTGTAAGCGACGGATTCTTCGATAAAGAGGGTCGTTGGATATACGAGAATTGGGCGCTCCGTTTGTATAGCGGTTCGGGCATGCAAACATCTGAAAGCGTAGGACTTATGT
>CATKFJ010000150.1 GCA_949747725.1 uncultured bacterium | reverse complement strand
CTTGTTCAACGACGTGTCGGTCGTAGCGACCGCGCTTTCGGTAGATACAAATATACCGCCCGAAGTGTTCGGCATGCTCGGCAGCTCGATAGCTCTTTCCATTTCGGATATACCGTTTATGGGACCCACCGGCTCGGTAGTAGTGGGCTGTGTAGACGGCAAGTACGTCATCAACCCCGACAACGAGCAGCGCGCAAAAAGCACTATGCACGTATATGTTTCGGGTACTGCCGACGCTATCATGATGGTTGAAGCCGGCGCGCAGGAGATTTCCGAAGAGGAAATGCTCGGCGGTATACTTTTTGCTCACGAAGAGATCAAAAAGCAGGTCAAGTTCATCAACGACATAGTCAAAAAAGTCGGCAAGAAGAAGCTTGATATGGAGCTTTACCATATCGGCGAGGACGTCGATAAAGCGGTGCGCAAGTACGCCGACAAAAAGCTCGATAAAGCGCTCGATACGTTTGACCGCACCGAGCCTCAAGAGAATCAAGACGCGGTTCAAGCCGACGTTATGGAACACTTCAAGGAAGAGTTCGAGGGGCGCGAACGCGAGATAGGCGATACCTTGTACTATATGACAAAGGAAAAGGTACGCGCAAAGATATTGGATAAGGGCATCCGTCCCGACGGACGTAAAACCACCGATATCCGCGATATTTGGTGCGAAGTGGGCGTTCTTCCCAGAACGCACGGCTCGGCTGTGTTTACGCGCGGTCAGTCGCAGGCGCTTTCTATTTGTACGCTCGGAACGTCGGGCGATGCGCAAAAGCTCGATAACCTCGACGACGAAGAAACCAAGCGCTATATGCATCAGTACAACATGCCGCCGTATTCTACGGGCGAAGCAAAGCCGCTTCGCGCGCCCGGTCGGCGCGAAATAGGTCACGGTGCGCTTGCCGAGCGCGCGCTCGAACCCGTTATTCCGTCGGAAGACGTCTTCCCGTATACCATTCGCGTGGTATCCGAGATACTTTCGTCCAACGGCTCTACGTCGCAGGCGAGCGTTTGCGGCAGCACGTTGTCGCTTATGGACGCAGGCGTTCCCATCAAGGCGCCCGTTGCCGGTATCGCTATGGGACTTATAAAGGACGAGGCTAAGAATAAGCTTGCCATACTTTCGGACATTCAGGGCTTAGAGGACTTCCTCGGCGATATGGACTTTAAGGTAGCCGGTACCGAGAACGGTATAACCGCTATCCAAATGGATATCAAGATCAAGGGCATAGACGAGAAAATACTTCGTACCGCGCTCGAACAGGCGCGCGTCGGCAGATTGCATATTCTCGGCAAGATGCTTGCAGTATTGGACAAGCCGCGCGAAGAGCTTTCGCAGTACGCGCCCAAGATCATTATGTTCAACATCGATCCCGAAAAGATCGGCGACGTTATCGGCAAGTCGGGTAAAACGATCAATAAGATCGTTGACGAAACCGGCGTTAAGATCGATATCGAGGAAGACGGCAGGGTGTTCATTGCCGGCGTAGACCAAGCGATGACAGCGAAAGCCAAAGAGATAATTCTCAATATCGTTAAAGATCCCGAAATCGGCGATATTTACGAAGGTCCCGTCGTTACCGTTCGCGACGACCTCGGCGCGTTCGTAGAGCTTGCGCCGGGACGCGACGGTATGATACACATCGCCAAGCTCGGTAAGTTCGTAGGCAAGCGTTTGAACGCCGTTTCCGAAGCGCTCAACGAAGGCGACACGGTAAAAGTCGAAGTCGTAAGCTTCACCAAACAGGGCAAGATAGATCTTAAGCTTGTGGAAAAACTTACGGGTACGCCTATCGAGAAAGCGCCCGAAGGCGAGTGGAGCGAAGAATCGCACGAACGCCGTTCTCACGGTGATCGTCCCCACGGCGATCGTCCGCGCAAAAACGGGCCGCGCCGCGACAAAAAGCCCAACGACAATAAATAAAGCTGAATATAGAAAGATATAGACTAAAAAAACCTCGGGCTAAATATAAATAAACGGGGGGTTTTTATGTTGAATATCGATAAAGCAAAATTTTTTCGCCTGGTTTTGGGCAATATAGTTATATGCGCGACGGTTGCGGCGTTACTGTTCGTTACTGTCAGCGTGGGCGCTACCAAAGCCGGTGCGCAGAGCGCCGAGCCTTACTATTCGGGCAAGTCTGATACCAAAGTATCGCTTATGGTAAACGTGTATTGGGGTACGGAGTATATTCAGCCCATGCTCGATATTTTCGATAGATACAACGTTAAGACTACGTTTTTCGTAGGCGGATCGTGGGCGGAGGGCAATGCCGAAATGCTTAAACGCATTCATGCCGCCGGTCACGAAATCGGAAATCACGGATATTATCATAAAGATCATTCCAAGATAGACGAGGATTATAATCGCAAAGAGATCGAGTCCGCGCACGAAACGGTAAAGGATATTATCGACGTAGATATGACGCTTTTCGCGCCGCCGTCGGGAGCGTTCGGCAATGCTACGCTCGACGTAGCTGAGCAGCTCGGTTATCGCACCGTAATGTGGACGCGCGACACTATAGATTGGCGCGATCACGACAGCGATCTTATTTACAAGCGAGCTTCTAAAAATCTCAAGGGCGGCGATCTTATTCTTATGCATCCGACCGAATGTACGGTCAAGGCGTTGGAACGCATAATTATATCGGTGTTTGCCGCCGGGCTTAAGGTCGCGCCTGTCGGCGAGGTGCTGGAAAGCAGTCTTTAATTTAATTTTCCGATCGGCGATCGGCAGATATATTTAATCCATTTAGAATAGGGATAACCATGACAGTAAAAAAATACGACAGCGGATTGACTTTAATAGTAGAGAGAAACACGTCGTTGCGTTCGGTAACGGCAGGGATAGTGGTAGGAACGGGGAGCGCGTACGAAACGCCCGAAAATAACGGCATCTCGCATTTTATCGAGCACATGCAATTTAAGGGTACGCAAAAGCGCACCGCAGAGAATATTGTTTCCGAGTTCGACCGAATGGGCGCGACATACAACGCTTTTACGGGCAAGGAATATACATGCTTTTATTTTAAGTCGATAGACGAGAAGTTGGAACAGTGCTTCGACGTACTGTCCGATTTGTTTGTTCGATCGTCTTACGGCGCGCGAGAGCTTGACCGCGAGCGCAAGGTTATATTGGAAGAGATCAATATGAGCAAGGACGAGCCCGACGGAGTGTGTTACGATCTGTTGTACGCGACGGCGTTCCGCAACGGTTCGCTCGGTATGGAGATCCTCGGAACAAAGGATAATGTTTCGCGGTTCGGAAAAGACGATATACTTGCGTACAAATCGCGCAATTATCTGCCGAGCAATACGGTGGTGGCGCTTGTGTGAAATATCGACGATGATGCGGCGCGGGCGCTTGTCGATAAGTATATGCCCGAACTGATTTCCGCGCCGTTCACTCCGCCGCAGACGCTCGCCGCGCAAGCCTTTTACGACGGTTACGGTGAATATATACACAATTACGAACAGTCGGAACTTTCAATCGCGTTTCCGACAATGCCGCTCGGCGACGCGCGCGCGCCCACTCTTTCGGCTATAGACTGTATTCTCGGCAACGGTATGAGTTCGCGGCTTTTTCAGCGCTTGCGCGAAAAAATGGGGCTTGTGTACAGCGTTTATACTTCGCCGTGGATGGGTAAAACAAACAGTTTGTTTTCCGTTTGCGCAAACGTAAACGTTAAGAATACCGTGGACGCGGTTCGCGCAATAAAGAACGAGATAGATAAGCTTGTGCATGACGGCGTAACGGAAGACGAGGCGGAAAAAGCCAAAACGCAGCTTAAAGTTGCGGCAATGTTCGGCAAGGAAAACCCGATGAATTATATGCTCGCGCTCATGCGCAGACGCGTGCTGTTGGGTATAGATTACGATCTTGACGCGCTGATAGAACGCATCGACGCGATAACGGTGGATAAAATAAATACGCTCGCGCGCGAACTGTTTGCAAGCCGTGCCGCAATAGCGTATGCCGGTAAAAAACCGCCTAAGGCGATTGACGACATCTTTTATAACTGAACATTAATCAAAGGAGCAATGTCATGGAAGAACAAAAGAAAGAAGATAAGCTCGATGTGCTGTTCCGCATGCAGTCGGGGCTTGATTCGTACATAAGAGAAAATCGCGGTCTTGATTTTACGCGCGGCGAATGGGTTTGCAAAAAGGCGCTTGCGCTCATGGTAGAGCTTGGCGAAGTGGTGGAAGAAGCCAAATACAAATGGTGGAAGAATCCTTCGGATATCGACGACGCGAAACTCAAAGAGGAAATAGTGGACGTGTTGCACTTCTTTTTAGGGATGTGCATAGACAGCGGCATGACGGCGGACGAGCTGTTCGACATTTATCTTAAGAAGAATAAAGAAAACTACGATAGACAAAACGGACTGTCGAGCAAACACGGATACGAACTTAAAAAGTAGTATGTTCGCCGTTGCTTTGAGAATACGGTTTTTCGTCATTCAGTACGGGCGATCTGTTATCGAAAATATTTACATTCATGTTACGCCTAAAAGAGCTGGTTCACGATGTGCCTCGACGGTTCGGTAGATGCGGAAGAAGTGTTCGCTCGGATAGATGAAAGCTATATTCTTGCCGAAAAAGGTTAATACATAAAAATATAAAAAAGTTTTTTAAAGCGCATAAAATTGCTTTAAAAGCCTTGAAAAGTAAGGCGTACTATGTTATAATTGATATGCGTAGAAATATGCAGTGGTTTTTCTATGACTTTTTATCGAGGTTAATACAGTGGCGCAGAACAAAAACAGAAACAGAAAAAGCAATAACGGCAGAAACCACGACGTGCTCGGCATTACGCTAATCGTAATCTCGGCGTTTTTATTGTTATGTATTGTTATAAAGCCTATACTCGGTGTGTTCAGTGAGGCCATTTTCGGCGTAATGCTCGGTGTGTTCGGCATTGCGGCGTACCCCTTGCTTCTCGGTATACTCATTTTGGGTGTATTTGTATTAACGCACAGGACGGTTGCCCGTGTATCTACCAAAACATTGATATGCACCGTATTTCTTGTGTTGTGTTCGCTTATTATTCTTCAGCTTGCGTCTACGCATTCGTTTTTGAAAGGGAGTTTTTCCGATTATATAGGCGATACCTATGCCGCCAAATATTCTGTCGGCGGCGTTATAATGGGGGTCATTGCATTCGGGCTTAAATCGCTTATTACCGAAATCGCGTGCTATATAGTTTTTTCTCTGGCGATAATCGTGCTTGTTATAATAATGACCGATGCGATAAGCAGGATAAAAAACCGTTCGGCAAACACGAAACAAAAGTCGATCCCGTCGGAACCGACCGTTCCGGAATATTCCGGTATGTCGTCGGGCTTGCCTGCGCAACGCGTTATAGCCGCGGCGCCGCAGTCCGGACTGTTTGTGTCTACTATAGAACCTACGTCGATAGGTATTCAAGTGGAATCCGGAAGATCTTCGGACATCCCCACCGATACGCGCCGCAACGTGAGCGATTACGCCAAATCGCCGGTGATCGAGCGCGATACGGCCGTCGACGAAGACCGCAGCGCAGCCGCTAAATTTAAACTGTACGGCGACGCCGACGCTATAAAAAAACAGTCCGTTGCCGAATATAAGCGTGCGAGCGAGTTGTCCGAGCCGGATATCGTCGACGCCGAAGACAAGAAGTATGTCCGTCAGCAGTCTTATGCCACCGCGGAGCCGTATGTGCGAGTAAATAACGACGCGCATGTTTCCGCAGAGAACCGTGCCGATGCGGACAATATGCCGCGCAGATTGGATTATGACGGCACGCCGGACAACCTTCACGAATTGTATTTTCCGCTCGAAAAGCATTTGGAATTCAACGACGACGGCATAATGAACGCCGAAGCGGACGAGATCCATACACGTCTCGAAGAGCAAAACGAAGCGCGCATGCGCCGCGATCTCGAAATAATAGAGGGCGGTCGTTCGGGCGGCGGCGGATTTGGCGAACCGCCCGTGTTCGATATGCCTACCGCACCGAGCAAGCTCGAACCCGTGGAAACGATAATCGACGCGTCCGCGCCGCTTGTCGACGCACTCAACTCCGCGCTCGGACAGATAAGCTCGGAAGATAAAACAGTGCGCGCCGCGGAAGAACAAACCGTATTCCAAGAGCCTAAAGTTTATCCGCTCGAAACGGATAAGTTTAAGCCCGACGATATAATAGACGCATTCGAAGTGCGCGAGAGACATTCTGTTGCGCCCGAATCGGCAGTCGAGCACGTCGAGGAAGAGGACGAGCGCGAGGAGATCATGGACGGAAGCAATCCTCAGTCGCCGCTTGTCGCGCCGAATAAAACAGAATATGCAATGCCCGATTCCGCCGAGAGCAGGATTTTATCCGACGATATTCTCGACGGCTCGCTTATCATATCGAGCGCGCCGGCGATCGATATGTCGGAGCGTCACGATAATGTGAGCGATCTCATAAGCGGCGAAGACCTTTCGGGCATGTATATAACGGCAGAGGACGAAGAAAAACAGGAAGTATCAAAGCCTGCACCCAAACGTCAAAAGGGCAACAGTCCGCTCGAAAATCAGATATCCATAGAGTCCGTACTGCGCGAAAAAGCGGAGGAATCGGTTGTCGCGTCCGACGTAAGACGGTACAAAAAATATAATTATGCGCCGCCGCCCATCGACCTTCTTAAAGTATACGAAAGTCAAGACGCTTCGCCGGACGAGCTTAATACAAACAAACAGATATTGGAACAGGTGGTCTCGCGGTTCTTGAAGGTTCAGGTAACCGTTACCAACATAGTGCCGGGGCCGCAGGTAACGCGATACGAAATAGACGTTCCGTCGGGTACTTCCGTTAAGGGGATAGAGGGGCTTGCCGTGGATATAGCTTACGAGCTTGCGTGCGGCAGCGTGCGCGTAGAGGCGCCCATTCCCAATAAGCGCGCTGTCGGCGTGGAAATTCCCAATAAGAGCAAGTCTATAGTCGGTCTGCGCGATATAGTGAATTCCGCTACGTTCAATAAGCCTAAATCGCCGCTTGTATTCTCGGTAGGTAAAGACCTCGGCGGCGACATAATAGTTTGCGATCTCGAAAAGATACCGCATCTTCTTATAGCCGGTCAAACGGGTAGCGGTAAGAGCGCCGGACTTAACAGCTTGATCGTCAGCTTGCTGTACAAGGCAAGCCCCGAGGATTTGAGATTTATTCTTATCGATCCCAAACGCGTCGAGTTCAGTAAGTATCGCGGCATGCCGCACTTGCTGTTCGAAAAAACCATAAGCGAACCCAACGACGCGCTCAATGCGCTCAAGTGGGCGGCTGGCGAAATGGAGCGCAGGTATACCGTACTGCAAAAATATGCGTGCAGTAAGCTTGCCGAGTATAATGCGCTGCCCGAGGTCGCAAGCGGCAAGATAGATAAACTGCCGCATATAGTCGTAATAATCGACGAGCTTGCAACACTTATGGGTTCGCAAGTTTCGGGCGAGATAGAAGCAAAGATCAGCTCGATCGCGGCTTTGGCGAGAGCTGCCGGTATACATCTTATCGTCGCGACCCAACGCCCGTCTGCGGACGTTATTACAGGTACGATAAAAGCAAACCTTACAAGCCGTATCGCTTTTGCGGTTAAAGACGCTACAAACTCGCGTATCATAATCGACGAGGTTGGTGCGGAAGCGTTGCGCGGCAACGGCGATATGCTGTTCTATCCGCAAGACGCTATGGCTCCGCGCCGTGTTCAGGGTTCGTTTGTAGACGGTCCGGAAATTTTGTCGGTAGTAGGATATCTAAAAGAACATTACGAATGTGATTTCGACTTGGAAGCCGAAAACTTTGTTTGCAACAGTTCCAACGGTTCGTCCGGCGGCGGCATGAGCGGCGGAAATAACGACGACGGTCCGGGGATCGATCCGCTTGCGCAACGTATTATGGCGCACGCGATCCGCAGTAAACAGATATCCACATCGGTCATTCAGCGCAGGTTCTCCATAGGTTATGCTCGCGCCGCGCGCATAATCGACAGCATGGAAGACAGCGGTTATATAGGACCGAGTACGGGTAACAACAAGCCGCGCGACGTTCTGATGACTGCGGAACAGTATAAAGAAATTTTCGGTCACGATCCCGACGAATCTTAATTATGTCGTTGCAAATACGTTCCGTTCGGTAAATATTTATAAACAGAAATCCAAGGAAACAAGACTTATGAAAAACGTAGCCGTAATATCGTTAGGCTGTGATAAGAACAGAGTTGATACCGAGCATATGCTTTACAGGCTTGTGCGCGGCGGCTGCGCTGTCAGCGATATTGCGGACGCGCAGATCATAATAGTCAATACGTGCGCGTTTATCGAGAGTGCGCGCGAAGAGAGTATAGATAATATTTTGCAGTGCGCCGAGTTTAAAAAATCGGGAAAGTGCGAAAAACTTATTGTTACGGGCTGTTTGCCGCAGAAACACCGCGACGAGCTTGTATCGGCTCTGCCGGAAGTGGATGCGTTTTTGGGCGCGTTCGAGTACGATAAAATACTCGACGTTGCCGGAGTATCGGATGCTGCCGAACACGCCGAAACGGCGGCAACCGCAGTCCTTCAAGCGGACGGAGCTTGCGCCGAGTTTGCGGCGGCAGAAAACTGCGGTAGGTTGCTCACGACTTTTCCGCACGTGGCGTATTTGAAAATAGCCGAAGGCTGTAATAATAAATGTACGTTCTGTACCATACCGTCGATACGCGGCGCATACCGTTCGCGTCCGATCGCGGATATCAAACGGGAAGCGGAAAAGCTTGTTGCCGACGGCGTGCAAGAAATTATATTAGTCGCTCAAGACGTATCGCGTTACGGGCGCGATCAAGGCAGTTCGCTTGCGGAACTGTTGACCGAGCTCGAGTCCGTAGACGCTGTGTTAAGACTTATGTACTGTTATCCTGAAGAGGTTTCGGACGAGCTTATAGATAAGATAGCCGCGTCGCGGAATATTGCCAAGTATATAGATATTCCCATTCAGCACTGTTCGGATAAGATACTCAAGTTAATGAACAGGCGCACTACGGGCGCGGCGATCGAAAAGCTTATCAACAAGCTTCACAAACGCGGAATAACCGTTCGCACTACGCTAATGGTCGGTTTCCCGGGCGAAACTCAAAAGGAATTCGATGAGCTTTGCGCGTTCGTGAAGCGCGTAAAACCCGACTACGCCGGAGTGTTTGCATATTCCAAAGAGGACGGCACGGCGGCGGCGCATTTGCCCAATCAAGTTAAAAAGTCGGATAAGATAAAGCGCGTAAACGCGTTGGGCAGAATATGTACCTGCGTAACGCGCGAATTCAATAATTCGTTTATAGGCAAAACCGTAAAAGTCAGATACGAGGACGTCGATTTCGATAAAAATTTGTTTGTAGGCAGAGCGTTATTTCAAGCTCCCGATGTCGACGGCGTCGTATATTTTAAAGCGGACCGCGTAGACGTAGGTAAGCTTTACGATATAACCGTAACAAAATGCGATAATTACGATCTTTACGGAAAATGCGTTTCTGCGGACTGCAGTGCGGAAGATTGAATACAGATAAAAGAAATAAGCGGTTGCGGAGGTGAAGCGCGATATGAAAATAAATTTACCCAATAAATTGACGATATTCCGAATTTTAATGATACCGGTGTTCATCGCGCTGTATTTTGTGGAATTCGAAGGGCATACCGTCGCCGCGCTCGGAGTGTATTTTATTGCGTGCCTTACCGACTTCTTTGACGGATATCTTGCTCGCAAGCACAACCTTGTCACCAACTTCGGCAAGTTTACCGACCCGATAGCGGACAAGATGTTAATAGCATGTTCTTTGATCGCTATATGCGTTACCGATCCCATTGTAGCGCCCGTGCATGTTTTCAAGATCTTAACGGCTGTTTATACAATGCTTATTCTTTCGCGCGAGCTTATGATAAGCGTTTTCAGAACGGTGGCTGCTGACAAACACGTGGTCATGGCAGCGGATATATTCGGCAAAATAAAAACCTTAGTTCAAATGATGGCGTTGTTCGCTTTGTTGCCGGTAGTTGATTTTTACGCTTGGAATCCGACCGCCGGACTTGTGTTCTATTACGGCGGATTCGGACTGTTGTCGCTTGCGACTGTACTCACGGTAATATCGGGCGTGCATTATATAGTTAAGAACAGAAGTGTTTTGGAGGACTGATGAAGGTCGGATTTTTGTCAATCGAACGCAGATCGATCGATGAACGCGAAGCTAAGATCGCGTTGTTCGACAACGGGCATAGCGCCGATGTGTTTATGCTTGTCGAACCCGAACGCATTGACTTTGCGCTTGCGCAAATGCGTACCGTATGCGACGCTATTGTTATCGAAGGGAATACGACTGCGTTTTACAATACTTATAAGGACACGCTGTCGTCCTGTCCCGATCATTTCGAATTGGACGGAATTTTGCACAGCGTCGTGCGCGTTGCCGACGGCGAGTTTATAAAGAATAAATTCATACCGTTGCTCAATAAAAAGAGCAAAAAACGGTTCGGCGTGATCGTTTTCAAAACATACGGCAAGTCTGTGGAAGAGCTTAAAACGTTGCTTAAGGACTATTTGTCTAAAAAGAGCAGAGTACAGCTCGGATTTTTCCCCGATTTTTTGGAGTGCGAAGTTCACGCTCGGTGTTCGGCTAACATGGCTAAGGAAGAGATGAACGGCATTTCGCTCAAACTGAACGAGATACTTTACGGCTGTACCTATTCGTACGAGCGCATCTCTATAGCGGAACGCGTTGCGCGCGTGCTTAAAGAAGAAGGGCTTAAAATAAAAATCGCCGAATCTTTTACGGGCGGCGCGCTCGGTTCGGCGTTTACGTCGCTTGCCGGCGCGAGCGAATATTTGATGGAAGATATAGTAAGCTATTCGGTAGCGTCCAAAAACAAGCGTTTGGGTGTTCCGCTCGAAGTTATAGCCGAAAAAGGCGCAGTAAGCGGCGATACCGCGTACGGTATGGCGCTCGGACTAATGAACAGCGGCGATTGCGACATTGCTATCGCAACTACCGGCAACGCCGGTCCGTCCGTTCAGAACGCGACGCTCGGGCTTTGCTATGTTGCGCTCGGCATAACGAGCGAAAAGAGCATAGCCGTTATTAAATATACGTTTGACGGCGACCGCGAAACCAATATCAAGTCGGGCGTCAAGAACGCGCTGTTCCTTCTTTACGAAAGTCTTGTAAGCTACAAAGCGCAGAAGATAAAGCGCCGTCAGCAACAGGCGGCTGCCGCCGCCGCGCCGCTTCGGTACGCAGCTCCGCAATCGGTTGCCGCGCCGCAGCAAACCGCGTCGCAACAATCGGCGCAATCGGTCGTTCAGCCGCAACAGACGTTACAGCAAAATCCGCTGATGCCCACGCTCACGCTAACGGGCGACGACGAAAATCATTAAAATAAACCGAAAGAGGTAATTATGGATAAGAAAGAAAAGTTCAAAGTTTACAACACCGAAATGACTCAGTCGGAAAAAGAGAAGGCGCTTGCCGATACCATTGCTCAGATCGAAAAAACGTACGGTAAGGGTTCGATCATGCGTATGACCGATTCCGTGGCGACGCAGGTAGACGCCATACCTACGAGATCGGAAGAGCGTCG
>CATKFJ010000149.1 GCA_949747725.1 uncultured bacterium | reverse complement strand
GAAGTTGAGCGCGCAATATCAAGCAAACTGCATCCGAGTTCGTCAAGCTCGACTTTCAGTGTGCCGCTCGCCGTTGTTTCAAGCGAGCTTTTAAGCGAATTGGAACAAACAATCTCCGCAAAGCAGTCGCTCTTGTGCGCCGCCGAACGCCATAACGGTTTCGCTTCGATAAGCCTAACGGATATTCCGTGTGTCGCCAAATACAGCGCAGCCTCCGAACCGGCAAGTCCGCCGCCTATTATATTGACGGTATTACTTTTTGTCATCGGTTTCCGCTTGCACGTCGCGTTTGAATTTACATTCCTTATTGGAACACTTTTCATACTTTCCGTTCTTTCCGCTTTTCAGTACGAGATACGCTCCGCAATCAGGACACTTATTCCCCGTCGGCGGATCCGACGACGCAAAATCGCATTCGGGATATCCCGTACAGCCGTAGAAAGACGAACGCGCCGTCGTTATCTTTTTAAGCGGTTTGCCGCATTTCGGACAGGGCGGCAAAGTAATACCTATATCGTTTTTGTCTTCGGGTTTATCGAGATTGACTATATTTTTGCATTTGGGATAATTGGGGCAAGCCAAAAATTTCCCGTAACGCCCCATTTTGACTATCATTTTCGCGCCGCATTTATCGCAAACTACATCCGAAACTTCGGGTTCCGCATGATCTATTATCTCGCCGTTTTCGTCGAGATTCTTTGTATTCTTGCACTTCGGATAATTCGGACAAGCCAAGAATTTTCCGTAACGTCCGCTCTTTATCACCATTTTCGCGCCGCACTTCTCACATACGTAATCGGTTTGAACGTCGGGCGCTTTAAGCGAATAATCATCGCCGCGTGCCGCGCGGATCTTGTCCTCGAACCCGTCGTAAAATCCGTCTATGACGCTTTGCCAACGCACGCCGCCGTCTTCGATGCCGTCGAGTTTGCTCTCCATATTAGCCGTAAACCCGACATCCATGATATCCGAAAAATATTTTACTAACATATCCGTAACTTTGCAACCAAGCTCGGTCGGCGCAATAGCTCTGCCGCTTTTTTCGATATACTTGCGCGAAAACAACAGCGTTACGGTCGGCGTATAAGTCGCGGGTCTGCCTATTCCTTTTTCCTCCATAGCCTTTACAAGGCTCGCCTCCGTGTAACGCGCAGGCGGCTTTGTAAACTTCTGCTCGTACTCGTACTTGACGAAATCAAGCGTTTCTCCCACGTTTAGCGCCGGAACGCGCGCGGTTGATTTTTCGCCCGTCTTATCATCGTCCGATTGTTTTTCGGTAACTGCATATACCTTAGTAAAGCCGTCGAAAACAGGCGTTCTTCCGCTTATACGGAAATTGTAATCGTTGGCTTCGATATCGACAGAAACCGAATTGTAAGTAGCGTCCGACATTTGACTTGCCAAAAACCGCTTGTAAATAAGATCGTAAAGCATATAAATGTTCTTGTTTAAATGCGGTTTAACGCTCGACGGCGTACGGTCGAGCGATATGGGACGTATCGCCTCGTGCGCATCCTGCGCGCTCTTTTTGGACGCATAAACATTCGGCTTGTCCGGCAGATAATCATTGCCGAACTTCTCGGAAATGAACGAGCGCGCGGCATCGATAGCCGCGCCCGATACACGCGTGGAATCGGTTCTTATATAAGTGATAAGCGCAACCTTGCCCTCGCCCGGCAGTTCCACGCCTTCATAAAGCGTTTGCGCGGCAGACGAAGTTTGACGCAAACTCATTCCCAGCTTATTAAGCGCTTCCTGTTGCATCGTTGACGTGATAAAAGGCGCGTACGGGTGTGCTTTCGTAACGCTCTTTTTCACGTTTTTTACAGTATATACCGCCCCGTCGAGATCGGTTTTGACTTTGTTTACTTCGTCTTCGCACGACAGCTTGAGCTTCTCGCCCTTATAACCGACCAATGCCGTCTTGATATTTTCATTGCCGCATGTTTTTAAATGCGAAAAGAAGTTCCAATACTCTTCTGGCACAAACGCTTGAATTTCGCGTTCCCTGTCTACAACGAGCCTGAGCGTTACCGACTGCACTCGCCCGGCGCTGAGATTGCTCTGTATCTTTTTGCAAAGCACGGGCGATAACTTATAACCGACAAGCCTGTCGAGAACTCTGCGCGCCTGCTGTGCGTCGACCAGATTTCTGTTTATTGCACGCGGATTTTTCAACGCCGCCTGAACGGCGTTCTTACTGATTTCGTTAAACTCTATGCGAACAGGCGCGCTTTCCGGAATGTCGAGCAACGTCGCTATATGCCAAGATATTGCCTCGCCTTCGCGATCGGGGTCGGTTGCAAGAAGAACGGTTTCTGCCGCCGCGGCCGACTTTTTCAGACTTTCGACAACCGATTTCTTATCATCCATTATAACATACGTCGGTTCGAAATCGTGGTCGACGTCTACCGCCAAACGCTTGGCAGGAAGATCGCGAACGTGACCGCCGGTAGCGAAAACTTTGTATCCGCTGCCGAGATATTTCTGTACAGTTTCCATTTTGCCGTAGCCTTCTATAATAACGAGTTTCACTTTATTCTCCTTCCTAAATCGAAACGCAATATATATTTTTTGATCTTTCGCGTATAAGTCCGTTTATCATAAGCGTAGACAACGCCGTGTTGAGTTCCGGCACGCTCAAGCCGCAAGTTTCCGCAAGTTCGTTAAACGATTTTTCGCCGTTGCGCAAGATATTTAAAACCACCTGCTCGGAAATATCGATTTCCACGGTTTTACTTTTGCTTTCGCTCTTAGGCAATGCCATTGAATAACTGTCGAATATATCCCCGGCGCAAGTAACGGGCGTTGCACCCTGACAAATAAGCTTGTTAGTGCCGACAGAACGAATTTTATCTATATCGCCGGGCACTGCAAAAACGTCGCGTCCCTGTTCGAGCGCACAATTAGCCGTAATAAGCGAACCGCTGTGCGCGGCGGCTTCCACCACAAGCACGCCCTTGCTCAAACCGCTTATTATACGGTTGCGCTGCGGAAAAGTATATTCGGACGCATGCGTATCGGGAGTATACTCGCTCAACACCAGCCCGTTTTTGCAAATATCGTCGTACAGTCCCAAATTAGATACGGGCGACGGATTGAACAGTCCGCTACCGAGCACTGCGATCGTGCCGCCGCCGACTTCGAGCGCTGCGGCATGCGCATACCCGTCTATCCCTGCCGCCAAACCGCTCACAACGGTAAACGACTTTGCAAGCTCGGACACTATCTTACTTACAACGTATTTGCCGTACTGCGACGCTTTTCGCGTACCGACTACAGCCAGACACGGCTCTCGCACCAAATCGAGATTGCCTTTATAGTACAGAACGGGCGGCGGATTTACTTCCTTTTGTGCAAGCATAACGGGATAAGCCGGATCAGCGCGCGTGATATACTTAATGTTATTGGTTTCGAGGTACTGCTTTGTGCGCTCTAAATATTCCGCGCTCCGCGTACGTTTAAGAGCGTTGAGCGTCTTTTCGTCAAGATTATACGTCTGCGCATCGGAAAAACTGTTCCACAATTGCAACGGCGACATTTTTTCCAACAGCTTGTTTATTTTAGAAGTAGACACTCTCGAATACGACAGCCATAAATAAAGATCGGAAAGTAACATATTACCTCACCGCCTTATCGAGCGAACGGTACATTACCGCTTCGGCAATGTGCTTCGCACTCACCTTTTCCGACCCTTCGAGGTCGGCAATAGTTCGAGCGACTTTAAGTATTCTTGTATACGCGCGCGCCGACATGCCGAGCTTGTCAAACGCGCTCTGTAAGATCTTTTCTCCTGCGCTATCGAGTTCGCAATATTTTTTTATCATTTCGCTCGTCATTTTGGAATTGGAATAAATCGACGTACCGGCAAAACGCTTGGTCTGTACGCCGCGCGCAACGTTTACGCGTTCCCTTACTGCCGCCGAACTTTCCGCCAATTCGCCCGATGACAGATCGTCGTAATTTACTTCGTCGACCTCTATATGTAGATCGATCCTATCGAGTAGCGGACCTGAAATACGCGACATATACTTTTGTATCTGCGACGGACTGCAAGAGCACTCGTGCGTTGCCGATCCCTTATATCCGCACGGACACGGATTCATACTCGCCACTAACATGAAATTTGCCGGATACTCAACAGACCGCGCCGCGCGCGATACGGTAACTACTCCGTCCTCGAGCGGCTGTCTGAGTATTTCGAGCACACTGCGCGGATACTCCGGCAACTCGTCTAAAAACATTACGCCGTTATGCGCAAAGCTTATTTCACCGGGGCGCGACGACGAACTTCCGCCCGTCAAAGCTATCCTGCTTGCGGTATGATGCGGTGTACGGAACGGGCGCGTAGTTACTATTCCGCAGTCTTCGTCCAATATTCCGGCTATCGAATGTATCTTCGTAGTTTCGAGAATTTCCTGTTCGGTCATTTTCGGAAGTATGCCGGGCAAACATTTGGCAAGCATTGTTTTACCGCCGCCCGGCGCACCGATCATTATGATGTTATGACCGCCCGCCGCTGCGATCTCGAGCGCGCGTTTAGCCGAATACTGACCTTTTACGTATTTCAGATCCTCTACCGCCGATCCAACGGAATTCACATCGATCTCGCTTTTTTCTATAGGCGCAAACCTATTACCGTTTATAAGCGACACGGCGTCGGCAAGAGTATCTACCGCATAAACTTCTATTCCCCGTATATACTTCGCTTCGTTGGCATTGGCGCGAGGAATGACTATCTTGCTTATACCGTGTTCGCGCGCGGATATGAGCATCGGCATAACTCCGTTTATATGCCTTACTTCGCCCGAAAGCGAAAGTTCGCCCAAAAACACATACTCTTCGATCGTTGTAAGCGTTCTTTTATTTTCGTCTATTCCGGCTTGTTCGGTCGAACACAACAAGCCGAGCGCTATTGCCAAGTCGAAAATAGGTCCGGCTTTTTTTGTATTGGCAGGCGCCAAGTTGACCGTAACTTTACGCGGAGTATCGTAAAATCCGCAATTCTTAATAGCCGACCGCACGCGCTCGCGAGATTCTTTGACTGCAGTATCCGGCAGTCCGACTACTTCAAACTTGGGAATACCCGAATGAACGTCGACTTCCACCGATACACGATACCCGTTAAGACCGTCAAGCGCATAACTGTTAATGCGTGCTAACATCTATTCTTTGACCCTATCCTTTTTAATAGAAACATATTCTCTGACGCTCGGCAACAGTCCGTCCGCATGCCCGAGCATGCGCTTTTGTCCCGTCATGCCCACGCCTACCGCGATAACCGTAAAGTACAAATGCATGAGCAATGTCGCTACCGAACAAACAATACACACGGCGTTCATTCCGCCGTTCAACAGCGTTTCTTCCGACCCGAAATTATAGTCGCCGAGGTTATTCAAATATCCGGCATTGCTGAGTACCGTTATCGAATTGACGGTAAACGCTAACCCCGTAATAAACAAAACCGTCAGAATACGCTTATCTCGCACCAATGCGTACGCCGTTACCAACAGCGCAAGCACGCCCACAAACCCTACGGCGTTCGATCCGGGATAATAAACTTGCAAAGTAAAGCAAGAATATGCCGCGAGCATGACCATGGTAGCGCGATTGCGCTTCGTAAAATACACTACGCATACTACTGCGACGATTATCGCGCCGAATATGCACGCGAACAACCATGACGGGAAACGTGCGCTCGGCACTGCGCCGTTCTGATTGAATATGGAATAGACGCTCAAACCGTTAAAAGTAAAATTCTTCCAACCGACAAGCGGATACAATAAAAACTCGTATATATATACGAACGGATTTGCATTATAGGACGCCGTCATAAAAAGCCCTATAAGATACGCGCAAACTATGGAAGCTATAAACCCGATAGGCACCGTTATAGCCGCACGGTAATCGTTCCCCAAGAGCTTTGCACCGCTCGGTTTGTCCGCCGCAATATTCGATATTGCTTTTGCGAAGTGCCACACGGCAAATACCGCAACGACGGGAAAAAGATATATCCCTTCCTTGCTCGAAAAAGCGGCAGCCGTCATAAACGCAATAGTTGCGATGTAATTCTTGCGCGCCATGAAGTAACAACCGCCGCAAGCAAACATTACGGTAAAAACAAGCGGAGTACCCCACACGCTCGAACCTATAAAGAAGATCGGGCAAATGCATACAAACGCACACAGTACTGCGGCAATGTTTTTATTAACATACTTTGCCGCACATTTGTAAACAAACAACGCCGTAATAAGATCTGCCGCTATCATAGGCAGCTTTATCATGAACTGCATACCGAGCGAATAAGACGACAATCCCATGACGTTGGAAAGTCCGCCGAATATAAGATAAATAAAATACACGATCGGATACAGCACGCTCGACGCATCGCCGTTATAATAGTCGTTAAGCCCGTTCAGTTTAAGGTTATCGAACATGTTCGAAAACAACGCATAATCGGCACGGTAACCGCGGACGCACAACGCAAACACAAGTCTTATCGCAAACCCGAATCCGAATATTCCCAAAAATATCAGTCCGCCGCGCTTGATCTCGTTTTCGTTATCCGTGTTGCGGCAAAGCAACACTATAAATCCCACAAAGGATATTACGGCAAACAACGCCAAAAATACAGCTATTATAATATCGGACGACTTAGCCGCCGCATTCTGAGACATAAAATTCAATTCAGTCTACCTCTTAACGAATATTGTAACAAATAATCTTTGCAATTGCAAGATTTTTACCGTGATTTTTTATTTTATAA
The DNA here is from genome assembly GCA_949747725.1 of uncultured bacterium. GTDB lineage: Bacteria > Bacillota > Clostridia > Christensenellales > Pumilibacteraceae > Anaerocaecibacter. The sequence continues at coordinate 348 of CATKFJ010000149.1, read as the reverse complement.
GCTTTTATCCCTTGCCGCTTATTCTTGAGCATATTATATACGATTCGAACCGCAACGCACAAGAACTCGGGATATTACTGCCGCGTTTCTTTTTAGAAAAGATATAGGACAGGCAAATTTCGACAAAGTTCGGCATACAATAGAACTCCGACAACCAAGCGCAAAAATTTATGCGCTTACGGAACGGATAGATATCTATCGCTCCGCAACATCGGTTAATAAGTGAGGGCTTATGATAATAGAAACATTTATGACGTTCTTGTCGCGCATTTTTCTGTTTACGTCGTTCGTAAACAACAACGGCTCTTTCCCAAAACCTTTACCGCCCGACGAAGAAAAAAGCTATTT
>CATKFJ010000148.1 GCA_949747725.1 uncultured bacterium | reverse complement strand
CTTGCCTGAATTTCCGCTCATTAAACCCACGCTCGAAAAGGTTGAAGAGCAAGAAAGTTTTATTAAGAATTATGCCGACCTGATCGATAAAGCAATAGAAAATATCGAAACGGTTTCGATCAGTCAAACAGTTTAAAATACTTGTCTGTAATTTCGCCGTCTTCCCACGACAAATAATCGTAATAGTCGATTATATCGATCGTTTTTCTGACCGGAAGATGTTTTTTAGACAACAGTGCGCGAAGTCTATAACGTTTCGGAAGAATCGGATGGGCGAGATATACTTCGTGAGTTTCGTTTAATGCAGTATTATCTATTTCATAGTAGGCAACAGATTGAGGCTGAACAAAGTCTTTGCTTGTGTCTATCACACCGCTTTTAATCAGTTCGTTAATAATATCGCAACACTTAGAACCCGTAATATTGTTATCTATAGGTTTATCAGCACTTTTAGCTCCGAACCAAACGGCTATCGTACAGTTCGGAGTATATGCTATACAATAGCAATCGGTATTTCCGTTTTTATCCCCGTTAGTACCTGTTTTGGCAGCTATGATACCGCCGGAGTATCCGAGTTTTTTAGCTGTGCCTGTTTTTGCACATTCTTTAAGCATGTCCGTCAATAAAAACGCCGTATCGTCGCCGACCGCACGGCGAGTATCCGAGTTTTTAAAAGTTATATCGTTAATCGCGTTATTGTCGATCACTCCGCTCAGATAATTGACAGAAGAATATATTCCGCCGTTTGCCAATGTTCTGTAAGAATTTGCTATTTCCGTAAGAGTAATTCCTTTATCCAAGCCGCCTAATGCTATAGATAACGAATCGTCGTTGCTTGTAAGCGGAATTCCGAAAGCCGAAGCGGTGGATTTTGCTTTAGCTATGCCTACGTTTTGGAGCAGTTTAACCGCGCCTATGTTAGATGAATAAACCAGGCCTTGCTTAAGCGATTGATATCCGCGATAAACGTTATTGTAATTATGCGGCGTATAATCACCGAAAACCGTCGGTTCATCTACAAATTGCGATAGGGGATTCATTCCGTTTTCAAGTGACGGCGCATATGAAACAAACGGCTTTATTGTAGAAGCCGGCGAACGTTGCGGATTGATATAACTTACGGTATTTGTTTCGTCGCATACTATGCCGCCCGTTTTGTTATCGAGAATAAGCACTCGAATCATAAAATCATCACCGTAATTTTTGATTGCCGAGCGCGCGACGTCTACAAGCGACGGATCGTAAAAAGTTTTCAAAGTATAATTATT
>CATKFJ010000147.1 GCA_949747725.1 uncultured bacterium | reverse complement strand
ACGAACATAACGGTCGGAGATATACGTTCAATCTTATAGATACGCCCGGTCATGTTGATTTTACTTATGAGGTTTCACGCTCTCTTGCGGCATGCGAGGGCGCGGTGCTTGTTGTAGATGCCGCACAGGGAGTGGAGGCGCAAACGCTTGCAAATGTATATCTTGCGCTCGATAACGATCTCGAGATAGTTCCCGTTATAAATAAAATAGATCTGCCTGCCGCGCGTCCCGACGAGGTGAAGAAAGAAGTTGAGGACATAATAGGCTTGCCTGCGGACGACGCTCCGTGCATTTCCGCAAAGGAAGGGATAAATATCGATGCCGTTTTGCGCGCTATTGCCGAACAGGTTCCGCCGCCCGACGGCGACGAAACGGCGCCGCTTAAGGCATTGATATTCGATTCTTATTACGATAATTACAAAGGCGCCGTTTGCTTGGTGCGTATAGTCGACGGTTCTGTAAAATCCGGCGACAGAATAACAATGATGTCGAACGGAAAGTGTTACGACGTTACCGAAGTCGGTATTTTTCAGCCTAAACCGATCGCTACGGGTTCGCTGTCTGCCGGAGACGTCGGTTATATTTGTGCGTCTATCAAGTCTATAGCCGATACAGCCCCCGGCGATACCATCACTTTTGCGGAAAACCCCACAGCCGAGCCGTGTCCCGGATATAAAAAAGTAAAGCCTGTGGTATATTGCGGTATTTATCCGGCAGACGGTTCACGCTACGGCGATTTGAAAGACGCGCTTGAAAGACTGAAACTTAACGACGCTTCGCTTTTTTATGAGCCGGAAACTTCGAATGCGCTCGGATTTGGCTTTAGATGCGGATTTTTGGGACTGTTGCATATGGAGATCATCGAGGAGCGACTTGAGCGCGAATTCGATCTGGATATAATTACAACGGCGCCCGGCGTTGTTTACAAGGTATATACCGCCAATACTATGGTGGAAGTTACAAATCCGTCCAATCTGCCGCCTGCGGGCGAGATAGAGCGGATGGAAGAACCGGTCGTGACCGCGTCCATTTATACTCCGCCGGAATATATCGGTCCGATAATGGAGTTTTGTCAAGAAAAGCGCGGCGAGTATATCAATATGACATATATAGAAAAGACGCGTGTGCTGTTAACCTATACCATGCCGCTTAATGAGATCGTTTACGATTTTTTTGACGGGCTTAAAAGCAGATCGCGCGGTTATGCAAGTTTTGATTATGAGCAAGCCGGATATAGACAAAGCGATCTTGTTAAGCTCGATATTATGTTGAACGGCGATATTTGCGACGCTTTAAGCATAATCGTTCATAGAGATAAAGCGTATTACCGAGGCAGAGCGATGGCGGAAAAGCTTAAGGAAGTTATTCCGCGAAAACTGTTCGAGATTCCCATTCAGGCGGCGATAGGCGGAAAAGTTATAGCGCGTGAAACGATAAAAGCGCTTAGAAAAGACGTGCTTGCGAAATGTTACGGCGGCGACGTTTCGCGCAAAAAGAAATTGCTCGAAAAGCAGAAAGAGGGTAAAAAGAGAATGCGTCAGTTCGGCACGGTCGAAATCCCGTCCGAGGCGTTTATGTCCGTTCTTAAACTTGACAACGAAAAGAAATGAGCAAGAATTACGGGGTGTACATACATATTCCGTTTTGCAGATCCAAATGCGGATACTGCGCGTTTGTGTCGCTTACGGATATGTCGTTGCGTCAAGCGTACGTAGACGTTCTTTTACGCGAAATAGAAAGTTGCCCGGAAAGCGGATCGGATGTAGATACCGTTTATATCGGAGGCGGTACGCCGTCATGCCTGTACGACGGTGCAATATCGTCTGTATTAAAAAAAGTTTATTCTACATTTAAAGTTGATCGCAATGCCGAAATAACGGTTGAGTGCAATCCTGAAAGCGCTACTCAAACTTTTGCGGACGAGTGTAAGTCGTCGGGTGTAAACAGGATAAGTATCGGGCTTCAATCTGCGTCGGACAGCATTTTGCGAAGTATCGGAAGGGTGCATGATCGAGCGCGGTTCATTTCGGCATTGGGTATATTGGGCAGTAGATTCGACAACATATCGTCAGATATTATTTTGGGCTTGCCCGAACAAACGGTATCGGATATTGAAACCGCAGTAAAGATAATATCGGATAATTGCACTCATGCTTCGGTTTATGCGCTGACTGTGGAAAACGGTACGCCTTTATACAGATCGGGATATACGCCCGACGATGATTTGATTGCCGAGTTTTACGATCGCGCTTGCGATCTGTTATATGCTCATGGGTTTGAGCGTTACGAAGTAAGTAATTTCGCGCGCTCCGGAAAACAGAGCAGGCATAACAATAAGTATTGGGCTTGCGAACCGTATATAGGATTTGGCGTTGCCGCGCACGGCTATGACGGTAACGACATTAGGTACGGTCACACCGATGATGTGCATGAATATTTATCGGCGCCTTTGCGAAAAACCGTTTGTTTAAGCGATAAAGATAGGTATAACGAATATGTGATGTTGAGGTTGCGAACGGAGTGCGGCATCGATCGAAATGCTTTTTGCGGTAGATTCGGATATGATTTCATCGATCGCAATGCGACGATCCTTAAAAAAATGGAGAAGGACGGTTTGATAATTTGCAACGGTGAGACGGTCAGAATATCGCCCAAATATGTGTTCGTAATGAACGGCATTATCGAAGAGCTGATGCTTGATTGAATTACATACGGAGAGATATAATATAACTTATGAAAGCGTATGAATATAAAGCGATTGCGCGCCTTGAAATGCTCGATCCCAAACTGAAACTATTGCATAAGCTTAACGTCGTT
>CATKFJ010000146.1 GCA_949747725.1 uncultured bacterium | reverse complement strand
GTACGCGAACAAAACTTCCGCAGCTTTTTGACCGTCGATCTCGCTTTTATATCGAAAAAGCCGGGCGCGGTCTTTTTGCCGTCCGTATATTTCTTTAAAGCTTTCGCCGCTTTTTCCATATCCCGACATTCGCCGAGCTCTATCCTGTCGAACGCATACAAAACCGTCGGAACAAGTTTTTTGCGTTCTTCGGTCAGATCGGACAGTTTGCGGACCGCTTTATAAAACTCTTCCGCATTTTCGGAAGACCCGACGTTTGCGTCGTCGAATATACTCGCGTTTTCCGCAACACACTTTATATCGGCGTATTCAAAACAAGCTATACTTTCGAATGCCCGCCAATCGACAGAAACAGCCGCTTCCGCGTCGATCTCGATATCGGGCATTTCCGCGTCCGTATGTAAAGCTTTGCAGCGGTCAAACGCCTCCGCAAGTTTTACGCCGTCGTCTCCGTGCAGTACTGCTACAGCTTTATTTACATCACCGTCGGACAGGACCGCAGCAACAGCGGCATCCGATATATTGCGCAACGTTACGTTAATTGCGCGATCCGAACACACACCGCGTACTGCGCCGCACACATTTTTAAGTTTATCCGAAATATCCGATAACGCCGCAAACGCACGTTCCGCATCCGTTTTCTCCGAAATACCCGACCACGGACAATCCGTAACGCTTCCGCCGCAAATGATTTTTTTATAATACTCCGCCGCTTTTTCCACGTTAAGCAACAGTTTGCCGTAATCCTCGCCGGAGACCGAAGCTATATCGCCGCTGTCCGCAAAACGTATAACGGGAAGACTGTTTTTACAATAAGCATCCAGCGCGTCGTAATACGATCCGAAAGCGACACCGCCGCCGAACATTTGCTCGGCGTGATCCGCAAGAAACAGCGCCGCTTCCGTATGTGCCCGTTCCGCTGCCGCGTATTCGGCATCGTTTTTGGGATCGTACACATACTTCCGTCTTTCGTTAAGCAGTTTTTTAAAATCGGCACGCACCGCAGCCGGATCTACCGCAGCCGCTTTCTGCTCGGTCTCGTAATCCATGAGCATTACGAATTTACGAATCCTTTCCGGGATCTTCGCGTAGACTTCGGAAAGCGCCGCTATCTTTTCGGATACGACCAGGACCTTTTTGCCTTGCGCCGCCAGCGTCGATACTATATTTGCTATCGTAAGAGTTTTGCCTGTGCCCGGCGGACCCTTGACAATAAGCGAACTGCCGCCGGCGATCTTTCTTATGATGTTTTCCTGGACGCTGTCCGAAGGAAGGACAAGCTTAAGATCGCCGGTAAAGTATTTACCGCGTTCCGCAACGCCTCCCGTTCCGAACACACGCGTTACCGACGGACTGCCGTATATCTTGCGCAAATTCCTGCGCACATCGTAGTACATGCAAATATCGCCGTGACTGAAACGAGCGACTGTGAGCTTGTTTTTATCCAATTCCGCGGCGCCGTAAGTATCGTGCGGATCGAGCGAACGTACATATTCTTCCGCAAGCCGCATATACGTTTCCCCGTCGCCGAGCAGATCGAGATCTATTGGATCGTCGAAATCCGCGCCCGGACCGTTGGGGTGCGGAAACCCGGCCGCAACGCTTTCCGAAAAGTCGGTACGGAGTTTATGTATAAGACAGGGATTGAAAAATGCGTCGTCGTCCACAAACTCTATTTCGACCGGACCGGTCCCGGAACCGCGTATCAGTCTTATCGGAAAGACCAGTAACGGCGAATTTACCGTTTTTATCCCGTCGCCCACGGCTGTCTGCCATTTAAGTATGCCGACGCCCAAAAACAGCGGATTATTGCCTTTAAGATCTATTGCGCCGTAAACTTCCGAAATAAATTTGTCCAGAGCTTTCGGATCGGTATTGCCTGCGAGATCGCTCCACGTCCATTTTTCTATAGCCGGGCTGTTCATCGTAGACCTGACGAGCGCGCTTTTATCGAGTATCGTCTTATTTGACGGTTTGCCTCGCCTTGCTCTTATAACGTTAAGCGCGGTCTTACAGTTTTCTCCGTATTGCGCGCACAGCAAAAAAGCCTTGCCGACTTCGCCGTTACAGCCTATATCGCCGACGTTTATCAAACGGTTGCCGCGCACATCGTCCGTGTGCAACAATTCTTTTATAAATCCGTCCAAATGCCCGTTCATACTTCATATCACTCCAGATCGATCCTGTTCCAATACGCGTCCGCGCCGCGGCGGCAGTCCACTTCGAACGCGCGCGCATCCGCTTCGTACATGTGCACTTTGTAAACGCTCGATCTCGTATTGTGGTCGTACCGCGTCTTCATGGTATTTATCCACTCGCACACTCTGCCGTACGTTATCCCCATGTTGTAGTAGTACCACTCCGAATAGTTTCCGCCTGTCAGTTTCGACTGTAACGCGTGGAAGCTTTCGTGAACTATCGCGTCGCGTATCCAGGTAATTTCCGTACAACAGTCGTATTTGTAAAGTATACGCTTACCGCCGTCGCAACACTGTGCTCCTGCCGTCATGTTCTGCAGTTCGTCCAAAACTTCCACTTGCGGTTCTATACCTACACGCAGCGCTTTAAAAACAAGTTTTGTCGCAAGCTCGACGCGCCGTGTCAATTCCTCACGCGGCAGTCTGCGCCACTCCGTATAATCTCCCGTCCCGACCGTACAGTACCGCACAAGCATACCGCATACCGAAAATACGTCCGCGCCGCTTTCCGCTATACGCCGTACGTTGATCCAATCTACGTCGTGAACTCCGTCGTAATCGAATTCGCCCACGCTGCCGTAGTCGATCCTGCCGGACGAAAAATCGCCCCAACCGGGATCTATAAACATTATCGGCGATCTTAAACATGCTATATAGCGTTTTGCCGCGGCGGATTTTGAATCCGATATCCTTTTCCCGTGCGTCTGCCAATCCGAAAAATGCCGCGGTTCCGCTATCTCGTTGAGACCGGCAAAACCGAGAAACGGCATTTCGGCGAGCGCCGCACGCTGCGACACATCCGTGATCCGCCCCAGCTCCGTCAGTTCGCCGACGACTTCGGCAAACACCGGCATAGTGATATACGTCACGCTTACGTCGAGTGCGGACAATCCGTCCGCAGCGCCTGCGACACACACAGCCTCGGCGTACAGTTCTCCGCCGCCGGTATCCGACAAAAATATGATGTTCCCCGATTTCCCCGCCCTTAACGCGGCGATAAGAAAAGTATTTTTAAGTTCCTCGTTTAAGCTGTCGATCCCTATAAACAGCGCAGCGGCTCTTTTATGCGCCGCAAGCGCAAACGCATTTTCTATATCCTCCGCCTTACATAATCCGCTCGCGTCGAACTCGTATACCGTAGGTTGACTGTGCGCAGCGTACAGCCGCGCTTCGTCGGCGAAAGGCGTGCACAGAACAAGCGTATTTGCTTTGCCGCCCTCGTCGTAATCGGGCAGAGGATAATACTTTCCCTTGTTACCGTCCAATACGGTAAACGGGATGACCCGTTCCAAAGCCGCGGCATAGGCGTTTACCGCTTTTTCCAGGCGCTTTTCGAGTTCCGCGCAAACCGCGGCACGGACATCCGTAAATCTCACTTTTCCGCCGAACGGAGATACCGCCGACCCGTCGTTTTTCATGTCGTTTTCGGCTGTTGTCAATACGTCGATATATTCTTTTGCGGTATCGACGGACAGAGCACACATCTCCGCCGATGGCGCAG
>CATKFJ010000145.1 GCA_949747725.1 uncultured bacterium | reverse complement strand
TACCGAACGGAAAACAAGTAGGATAAATAAAATGGTAATAGTTTTCGATATAGGCAATACCAATATAAAAATGGGCGTGTTCAACGGCGACGAACTGTCCGAAACATTGCGCATGGCGTCGAGCAATAAAACGGGTGACGAGTATTGGTTGCTCATAAGGGATATGCTTGCGGACCGCAATATTTTTCCGCGCGATATAAAGGGCGCGGTTATAAGCTCGGTCAACCCCAATCTCAATTATACTTTCGAGCACATGGTCGAAACGTATTTCGGCATAAAGCCGATGACCGTCGGATCGGGACTGAAAACGGGGCTGTATATCAAGTACGATAATCCCAAAGAACTCGGCGCGGACAGGGTGGCCGGATGCGTGGGCGCTTATAGGATATACGGCGGTCCGTGCATCGTTATCGATTGCGGCACGGCAACAACGTTTAATGCGGTCACGGGCGACGGCGTTATGCTCGGCGGCGCGATATCGTTCGGCTTGAAAGCCGCTGCGGAATCATTGTCCGCTTCTGCGGCAAAACTGCCCGAAGTCGAACTTGCTCTGCCTAAAAATACGATCGGAAAAACTACTATATCCAACATGCAATCGGGAATCATTTACGGATATTCGGGCATGGTCGAGTCTATGGTGACCAGACTCAAAGCCGAACCGGGCTTAGAGAACGCCAAAGTTATAGCTACGGGCGGCATATCGGATATCGTAAACCGTTGCGTCAACGTTATCGACGTTGTGGATAGAACGTTGACGCTGAGAGGGTTGAATATCATATATAAATTGAATTCGTAATTTAAACGGAGTTTACTATGCAACGGAGAAAAATAGCGATAATGGGTTTCGGCACGGTGGGCGGCGGCGCTTACGATATACTCACCTCCAACCGAGAATATATACTGTCTACTCAGGGCTTGGATATAGAAGTCGCGGCGGTGCTCGATCGCACGAGCGCGCCGTTAGTAGCGCACGGCGTAGATTCCAAGATCTTCGTCGGCGATATCGATAAGCTCGCGAGCGATCCCGAGATCGAGCTTGTAGTGGAAACCATGGGCGGCGTCGAGCCTGCCAAAACGTTTATAGAAAAATTGCTCTCGGCGGGGAAATCCGGAGTTACGGCAAATAAGGAGCTTTTAGCCAAGCATTGGAGCGAACTCGAACAAACGGCGAAAGCGCACGGTTCCGGATTGTATTTCGAGGCGAGCTGCGTTGGCGGCGTGCCGATAATACGTGCGCTCGGCGAGAGTTTTCAGGGCGATAAGATCCAAAGCATCTACGGCATAATAAACGGCACTACCAATTATATACTCAGCAAAATGAGCGGAGAGCGCCTTGATTATCATAATGCGCTCACTCAAGCTCAGCATCTCGGTTTTGCCGAAGCCGATCCCACTTCTGACGTGGAGGGTTACGACGCGGCGTACAAACTGTCTATTCTCGCGTCGCTTGCTTTCCATACCTGTGTTCCGTATACGTGTATTTATCGCGAGGGGATCACAAAGATAACGTCGCAAGACATTTCAAACGCGCACGCGCTCGGTTACGAAATAAAACTGTTGGCTATAGGTACCCGCGACGGCAATGCCGTGGAAGCTCGCGTGCATCCCGTGTTTGTGCCGAGCGCGCATCCGCTTGCGTCGGTTTCGGGCGCGTACAACGCGGTGTATCTAAACGGCGATCATGTGGGCGATCTCATGTTATACGGCGCCGGCGCAGGCGCGCATCCTACGGGCAGCGCCATAGTGTCCGATGTGATAAAAGGTCTTAAAGGAAAGCCCGAATACTGCGATTTCGACAATACGGGCAAGCTCGATAAAGATATCGATTTCGTGGGCGACTTTATAAGCGGATATTATATAAGTCTGACCGTCGACGATAAAACGGGCGTGCTGAGTAAGATCTCGACCGTGTTGAGTGATAACGGCGTCAGTATCAAATCTGCCATACAGCGGACGGGACAGGCGGAAAACACGGCAACTCTGTTGTTCCTCACGCACCGTGCGAGAGAACACGCCGTAATGCGCGCGCTCGGCACGATAGGAAAGCTCGCTACGGTGCGCCGTATCGACTCTATGATAAGAGTGCTGTAAACATAAATATAAATGCGGAATGCGCGCGAACGGTCATCGTTCCGAGCGTAACTTTAACGGTCGGCGATTGGCAAATTTGTATTCGCGACGGATCTCCGCATATTTCTTAAACGCCTTTCTCATAATAGTAGGGTAGTTATACTTCGCTGATTTAAAAAAGTAAAACTAATTTTGCTAAGGGCGGTCAAAATGTTTGACAAATTTCTTGCGTAATAGTATACTTTTACAGTATATGTGTACAAAAGCATGTTTTTAGGAGAACATCGACTAAATGAAGAAACTCGGTTTAATCAAGAAATGCAGTATCACGCTCGTTATAGCCGTACTTTGCTTGGCTATAATGTTCACTTGCTTTGCGTTTTCAGTCCCGTTCGGCGGCGTATTTTCCGCCGAGGAAGGTGATGAAACAACCACGCCGTCGGTCACTACCGACAGTAAGGGCGTTGCAATAGCCGGTGCGTTAAAGCTTAAAGATTCCGTCAATTACGGCGAGGATATCGCCGTTCCGTGTCCCGAGGGTTCTAAGGTAACGGTTACCGCTCCCAACGGCGATAAAACGGAAAGCGCTTCCGCTACGACTGTGACTGCTAACCAGCTCGGAAGCTATAAGCTTACCTATACGAATGCCGATAACGGCAACGTGTCTTACGACTTTTACGTAAACGTTCGTATGGATGAGGAATACTTCCTTAAAGTCGATTACAACGGCGCGGATATCCCTTCGCACTTGGAATTCGGCAAAACGTTTACCGTTCCCGACGCGAAAGTCGTTTATTACGATAAGGATAATATCCTGCGCGAACTTGTAGATAAAGACGGCAAACCGTTGTATACGCTTACCGTTTCCGATTCGCGTTCGTCCACTCTTTCGTACGATCCCAAATCAACGGACGCCGAAAAGAAAACTTTTACGGCTGCTCAAGCCAATGTCGGCAAAGCAGGTAAAGTATTCTTGACTTATACCGCAAAGGTAGTCAATGCCGACGGTAACGGCACAAAACATTTCAATCAGACTTATACGGTAAATCTTCAATCGAATGTGCCGAGCGAAGGCAATCCCGTTCTTTCCGTTTCGGGCGTTCAGAAAGACGTTTCGGTCAACCGTGCCGTAACGCTCCCCAAAGCTACCGCTACGGACACTTACGACGATAACGTAAAAGTAGTTATCGAGGTCACCGATCCGACCGGCGAAAAGGTCACCAACGTGGATATCGATGCCAACGGCTATGCTTATAAAAAAGCCGATAAAAAATACGGCGAAGTTCTTTTTGATAACGATAAGGCTATGACGTTCTATCCCACCGAGATAGGCACGTACAAAGTCACGTACGAGGCGTTCAGCGACTCTTACGACGGCACCGCCAACAGTCAGGGCAAATCGAGCAAACGCGAATACTTTATCACGGTATCCGACCTTGTTGCGCCCGTATTCAAGAACGTAGACGAATATCTCATTCCCGAAACTTGGGGTCTTCATGTAAAGAATACCGACGGCGGCGCGGACATCGATATGAGCGGAAAAATCAAGTTTACCGTTCCCACCGTTGTCGATAACAAAGACCATATGCCCGAAAACGCGGAAGATACTGACGACGTTATTTCGGTCTACTTCCGTATAACCGATTCGGACAAATCCAAGACGATTATCGAGTTCAGCAATATCCTTTCCTCGACGGAAAGCGATTACAAGTTCACCAAGAACAGCGTATACGACGCCGACGCGACTTTCGATAAAGAAAACGGCTTTGTATTCGACTTCACCAATTACAAGAAAGACGGCGCTCTTACCGGAACGTATACGGTATTGTACCGTGCGCGCGATAAGGCAAACAACACTTCGTCCAAAACGTACACCGTTACGCTCCAAGACGAATATAAGGATGTAGCGGCCCCCACGACGGCGGAGGTGACCGTACCCGATTATATTTCCGAAAACGACAAAACGTTTACCGTTCCGTATGCCGATTACGCCGACGCATCCGATACGCGTCCGCAGGTCGATTACAGAATTTATGTTTCCGAAACCGTTTATGCCGACGTTAAAGGCGGCGAAACGCTAGAGATAGAAAACGGCAATCTTGTTATCAATAAGGATAAAGCCGATGAACAGACGCTTGCATTGGGCGAAGCGACCGAAATCTACTTCTATGTAGGCGTAACGGACAAAGTAGGTAACTTCAAGAGCAATACGGAAGATAATTCCGCAACGTGGAACAAGAGTAAAGCCGTTAAGCTTATAAAGGATACGGCTACCGTAACCAATATCGAATATACCGGCAAGATCGATTTCAAATCGGTAACGAATGTTGCCGCCGATGAAACGAATTATAAAGCCGGAACTACCGTAAATGCAGGCGGTTTCGCTATAGCCACGACATATGCTATGCGTGACTTTACAGGTTTCGAAGTAGCTGTTCGCGATCCTCAGGGCAATCCCCTCAACGTAACGCTCGAAGCTGTGTCCGTAGCGGACGAAACGGCAAACACAGCCAATATCTATGTTCAGAATATCAAATTCCTTCCGTCGATAGGCACTGATGACGGAGAGGCTTATACTCTTACCGTCCGTGTGTTTGATGTAAACGGCAACAATAAAGTTTACGGCTATACGCTTGCCGACGTCGACGGACCTACCAATAGCAACGGAACTACCTCCGCGATTGCGGCTATCGGTTCTACCGGCAACGTAAACGTTAAGTATAAGCTTAACAACGAGGTCATAAAGGGCATCGTTATCGAAGATGAAGACGGCGACAATCCCGTATTCCGTGTAGTGCGTCAGATAAGCGGCGGCGTGTTCAGCCTTATGGGCAGCGAGTTTACCGCTAAGACTCAAGGCAAGTATACCGTAAAAGACGGATATATCAACCAAAATAAGTTGAACAACGGCGTTTATGTAAACAACTACGAGACAGACGTTAAGTTCAGCAGCGCCAACGACGGCGTCTATAACTTCACGATCACCGATGAAAGCGCGCCTGTAATCGAAATGCAAGGCACTATGCCGGTGTATTGGAATAAGTACAATGCGGACAGCGAAAATGCGGAAGACAAAACTCCAGTCACGCTCCCTGTAGTCGTAGCTTATACCGATAACGGCATGGCAGAAGTAGACATAGAAGTAAAAGACCCCGATTCTCGCGACGTAGTTGTGGATAAGACCGATAAAAAGGCTATGACGTTCAGAGCTACCAAGGACGGCGCTTATACGGTAACCTATACCGCGACCTATGCAAACGCCGCTCCGGCAACCGCAAAGTACACCATTAACGTCGGCGATATCGATGCGCCCGAGTTCACTCTCAGCGGCGGTACGGATGTTCAAGGCACTTACAAAGTAGGCGATACCTTCACGTTCTCGTCGATAGTCCTTACGGAAGGTTCGGCGTCTGAACACGATAAAGTAAGCATCACAAAGCGTCTCATTAATCCTTCTAAGGAAGAGGTCAGCGCGGCTACGGTTTCCGGTTCGTACGATAACAACGCGACGAAAGGAAATAACGGCAGCGATATTACTTTCACGATGGCCGGCGATTATGAAGTTGTTTACACTGCGACCGATGCGGTAGGCAACCCGTACACGTTGCGCTATACGATCACGGTAGTGAGCAGCGG
>CATKFJ010000144.1 GCA_949747725.1 uncultured bacterium | reverse complement strand
TTTTTTTGACTTTTTTATGGGTTTATATTGACATTTACCCCCGCCGCAATGGATACCATGTTTACGCTGTTTACACAGTCTGGATATGATGAAAACGATTTCGACCTTATTATTACAGGCGATCTCGGTAAACTCGGTTCGGATATTTTGCGCGATCTCATGAATAAACGCGGAATAAAGCTCGGTCAAAATTATATAGATTGCGGCAATATAATTTACGACGTGAATCAAAAATGTTATCAGGGCGGCAGCGGCTGTGCGTGTTCGGCAACAATATTCAATTCGTTTGTAATGGATAAGCTTATGAGCGGCGAATATAAGCGCGTAGCGTATTTGGCTACGGGCGCGCTAATGAGTACGCAAAGCTGTTATCAAGGCGAAACTATACCGTCCATATCTCATGCGGTTATAGTAGAAAGTCCTTACGGAGGTGAATAATGAATGAGGTTTGGCAAAATATCGCAACGTATGCTATCGTATTTGCAGTGGGCGGCGCTTTATGTGCTATTGCCGAACTTTTGATAGTTCGCACAAAGCTTACCCCGGCAAGAATTCTTGTAATATTTATGATAGTAGGTATTGTTCTTGAGGGTATCGGCGTCTATGATTATATTTTTAAAGTATGTCAAGCCGGCATAAGCGTACCTATAGTCGGATTCGGCGCGGCACTCGCTAAAGGCTCTATCGAAATGGCGCGATCCGTAGGTTTTGTCGGCGCATTCGCAGGCGGACTTATTCGCACGGCTTACGGCGTGGGCGTGGCTATCGTGATGAGTTATCTGGTAACGCTCGTATTCAGTCCAAAAGCAAAATAGATCAATAAAGGATGTATCATTACTGCCTGTAAATGCATATATATTATTTGTGAAAAAGGGATGCAAAGTTGTAAAGAGGAAGCGCAGCAAACGAAAGATATTGTTTGTTGTGCTTTTGATTTTGGCGAGTATTGCTATTGCGATAAGCGTTTTTATCCGTAACAATGTTAATCCTATAATCGTTATGCTCTCCAACGAACGCATTCGCGCGCTTACGACAGACGCCGTCGGTAACGCCGTATTGGATATTATGAGCGTCAATTCCGATACCGAATACTTGGAAATCACGCGTGACGACAAAAAGAATATAACCTCCATAGATTTAAATACCGAAGTTGTTAATACGCTTGCGCAAGAGATAACGCTTGCCGCACAAAATAATATCAACGAAATAGGCAGCGACGGTATTAAAATGCCGGTAGGTTCGCTTTCCGGCGTAACGTTGTTTACAGGA
>CATKFJ010000143.1 GCA_949747725.1 uncultured bacterium | reverse complement strand
GTCGCCAAACTTTTGCCTCGGTAGCTCAGTCGGTAGAGCAAGGGACTGAAAATCCCTGTGTCGGTGGTTCGATTCCGCCCCGAGGCACCACAATCTACTTGTCTGCGCCGAAGTAGCTCAATCGGTAGAGCAACTGACTTGTAATCAGTAGGTTGCGGGTTCAAGTCCCATCTTCGGCTCCAAAGCCCCCTAAAAGGGGGCTTTTGTCAGTTGTTAAATAAAACGGTATATTCAATAAAAGGCGAAGGCGAAAACTGTTGACAAATGTCGAATTCGGCTTTATAATTGAGAATATGAATTCACCTAAAGAAATAGCGAGCAACTACATCGGTGTTGCTCAGGCAAAGACCTCTGCCGTTTGGTATAAAACTCTTATACTTGCAATCCTTGCAGGCGCTTTTATTGCAATCGGCGGCGCACTGGCAACTATTGCAGGCACCGGATTTACCGCTGCACAGTCGAAACTTATTAAAGGTGCGGTGTTTCCGCTTGGGCTAATATTGGTAGTGATTTGCGGAGCGGAACTTTTTACGGGAAACTGTTTACTTACTGCGCCGTTGCTGAATAAGGATATTAAGCCGTCCGGAATGTTTAAAAATCTCGGTATCGCATACATAGGTAATTTTGTCGGCGCAGTGCTTATTGCCGTACTTGTCGTATACAGTGGGGCGTATAAAGATATTTCTGCTGCGGTGGTAGAGTTAACGGCGAATAAATGCAGGATGAATTTCGGCTGCGCTTTACTTAAGGGCGTGTTGTGCAATATGCTTGTTTGCCTTGCCGTATGGGCGGCTATGGCAAGTAAGTCGGCAAGCGGAAAAATACTTGCCGTGTATTTGCCGGTATTTGCGTTTGTTGTTTGCGGATTCGAGCACAGTATTGCTAACATGTTTTACCTTACGTCCGGGTTTATGACTTCTGCGCAAAGCGCTATAGCGGTCGGGTATAACTTCGGCGAGGGGTTGTTGAACGGGTTGCTCGCGCCGACGATAGGCAATATCATAGGCGGTTGTCTTATAGCAGTGGCGTATTGGGCTGTATATTTCAGACAGAGCAAGCCGAAAGAAAACTACTGATATTTTGATAGGTGTGTTTTATGATAAAGGTTTTAGTGGATTCGGCTTCCGATATAAGCAAGGCGGAGGCGGATGGACTCGGTATCGAATTGATATCTATGCAAATAAGTTTCGGAGAAACGGACTATTCGGACGGTGTCGATCTTACTTCCAAAGAATTTTTCGAGAAACTGATAGAAAGCGACGAACTTCCGCAAACAAGCCAAATAAACGAATACCGCTTTGAGGAACGTTTTGCCGAACTTACAGCAAACGGCGACGAAATAATTGCAATAGTATTGTCGTCAAAATTATCGGGAACTTATGATTGCGCATGTCGTGCCGCCGAAAAATTTTGCGGTAAAGTTCATGTTATAGACAGTCTTAATGCAAGCGCCGGCGAGCGCGTATTATGTTTGTATGCTTTGAGTCTTGTCAATGACGGTAAAATGACCGTTACGGAAATTGTATGCGAACTCGAAGAAAAAAAGTCTAAAATCAGATTTTTGGCGTTGTTAGGCACGCTTGAGTATTTAAAAAGAGGCGGACGAATTTCATCGGTCGTAGCTTTTGCCGGAGAAATGTTTTCCATAAAGCCGGTTGTTTCCGTTGAGGACGGGGAAGTTAAGCTTGTGGGCAAGGCTATGGGTTCAAAACGCGGCAGCAACCTTTTGACGCAGTTTATCGATAAATACGGCGTGAAATTCGATATGCCGGTTGCATTGGTGTATTCGGGGCTGTCCGAAGAATATTTAATTAAGTATATTGATGACAGTGAGAAACTGTGGAAGGGTAAGACGGATAG
>CATKFJ010000142.1 GCA_949747725.1 uncultured bacterium | reverse complement strand
GTTACTCGGTCTTTGCCGAACGCGAAAGCTGTGGTACAGCTTTCGTCCTTATACCACCCGTCGAACCCTCTGTTCGCGTACGTCGGATTCGCCGGTTTTTCGATCGTTCTGCCGTTTATTACTTTACTCGGCGCGACCGCGCTGCCGCCGTTGCTCTCGTATGTTACCGTATACTCGATCTTACGCAGGAACGTATACTCCGCGCCTCCGTACTCTATCTTTACGCTGCCCTCGCTGTACGTGCCTTTTACCGTTACGTCGCTCAGCTCAAGCGTTATTTCGCCGTTTTCTTTCAGCGTATACGTTCCGCTCTTTTCGCTGTCTATTCTCAGCGTTGCTTTACATCCCTCGCTCAGCGTAAGTCCGTACTCTTCACCGCTCGCTCCGTCGCTGTAGTACTCGCCTACTTCCGCGCCGCTTACGTTGTTGTCCGGCTCGCTGTTGCTGCCGCCGCAGCCGAGAAGCGCCGCTATGCTTATCAGCACGCTTATTATTGCTATTATTACTACCGTCAGTTTCTTTGCTTTCATGTTTTTACTTTTGCCTCCCTTTCCGTTGAAACGGAAAAGGCGACTGCACGCTAAATCCGTGCGGTCGCCTTTGACCTCGATTCCTTTTTTTATTGAAAAATTATATCATACCCCACCCCCGTCTTGTCAAGCCTATGAATACCGTTTTTGAAAATTTTTATTATAATATGTGCATTTATGAACTTTTAACACAAAAAAGGACGCTACGATCGAAATCATAACGTCCTTAACTCGATATATAATGACAGAATTTAAAGTATCGCTTTATAGCCCATACCGCGTACGGTAACTATCTTATCGCGGTATTCGTCGCCGAGCGATTTCCTAAGCATTTTAATATGCGTATCCACGGTGCGGTCGTCGCCGTAATAATCGAATCCCCAGATCTTATCGAGCAATTCTTGACGGGAAAAAGCTTTTCCGTTATACCGTGCAAGCAAGAAAAGCAACTCGCATTCTTTAGGCGTCATAGGCACGCGTTTACCCTCGATAAAAACAGCGCAACCGGCAAAATCGATAACAAGATCGCCCGACACCATTTTATCCTCGCTCATAGCGCCTCTGCGCATTATCGCGGCGGCGCGAGCCATAAGCTCCTTGGGGCTGAACGGTTTCGTAACATAATCGTCCGCGCCCATTTCGAAACCATGGAGTTTATCGTACTCTTCCACTCTTGCGGAAAGCATGATTATAGGCGTCTGTTTGGATTTGCGTATTTCCTTGGTTGCCGAAAAGCCGTCGAGCTTAGGCATCATAGCGTCCATTATAATCATATCGAAATCTGTTTCGCGCGCTTTGCGTACGGCTTCCATGCCGTCTGCGGCGAACTCCGTTTCATAGCCCTCGAAATCGCAATACTCTTTTATTACTTGACGAATGCCCTCTTCATCGTCAGCTATTAAGAACTTTGCCACAATTGAACCTCTCTTGTACAAATTTCGGTATTTACATTATACATAACTAATATGTAAACAAATAGCACGCTCGGTATAATTATTGTGAAAAAGTCTAAACCGCATATACATGCTGTGAAAGTTCTTGTTTTTTAGTGTAATTCGTTTTATTTCAGTTTGATAGAACTCAGTATTCTCGTCAGTATTGTAACGACGAAATAACTTGCAAGAACGACCGTCGAAACAAAGCATACCTGCGTAAAGTTGATTTTAACAAGACCGATAGCAGGCATAATATACATGAACAATGACGTGAGCACTATCACGCCGAGCATGAGTACCGTTCGGTACGCATTGAACGGTTCGCATTGGCGGAACAACACCATCAAGCCGACGCAGGTTATGGCTATCACCATCATACACGTAACTTCTTCTGTCGTCATAGCCATTTGCGTATTAAGCACGAACACGCTCATCACGCCGAGCACGAGCGCCACGCCGCCGGGGACTGCGCGCGCCACGACGTTAGACAGGAATTTACCTCGGATAATATTCTTGTTTGTCTGTAACGCGAGGAAGAACGACGGCACACCGATAATACATACTTCGAGCGGCATCAAGTTGTTTGTAGCAAGCGGATAGGGCTGTTGCATTGCCAAAAAGATTATGGACAGCACTATCGACATAAACGTTTTCATCAGGAACATAGCCGACGACGCCTGTATATTATTGACCACTCGCCGACCTTCCATAACAACGTCCGGCATGGACGTAAAGTCGTTATTCAACAGAACCAAGTGACTTACGTTGCGCGCAGCTTCCGCACCCGACGCCATAGCGACGGAACAATCCGATTCGCGCATTGCCAAAATATCGTTCACGCCGTCGCCCGTCATGGCCACCGTATGATCTTTGGCTTTTATGGAGCGGACAAGCAATCGTTTCTGATCGGGAGTAACGCGTCCGAAAACGGTATATTTGTTTGCCGCTTCTATAACGTCCTGATCGGAAAAACCCTCGAGCGAAACGTACATTTCTGCGTTCTCCACACCTACGCGGCGCGCCACTTCGGAAACGGTCATGGGGTTATCGCCCGAAATTACCTTTACCGCCACATTGTTCTCTTTAAACCATTTTATCGTTTCTATCGCGTCCTCGCGTATATGGTCCTCTATTACTATCAGACACACGGGACGGCGCACGGCAGGCAATTTTTCGCCCACTATCTCGGCAGGTGAATGAGCAAGCACCATTACGCGGAAACCGGCAGCCGCGTTCTCGTTGATGAGCTTTTCTATTCTGACGCCCATGTCCTTAAGCACGAATTCGGGCGCGCCGAGCATAAACGTTCCCTCGCCCTCGAAAGTAACGGCGGACAGTTTACGTTGCGACGAAAACGGCAATACCGCCGTCGGGTTGAGTTCCTTGCTGTAACCGAATTTATTGGCAAGCGCGAGCGCGGTCTGATTGTTATCGCCCGTTGCCGTCAGCATCGATCCGATAATATCGCCGAGCGCATGTTCGCTCGAAAAGCCTTTTATCTCTATCACGTTATTTACTTCCATCGATCCGTCCGTGATAGTACCCGTTTTGTCAAGGCAAAGCACGTCGACACGCGCGAGCATTTCTATACAGTAAAGGTCTTGAACAAGCGTTTGCTTGCGTGCAAGTCTGAGTACGGACGCGGCAAGCGCAAGCGACGTCAGCAGGAACATGCCGGACGGGATCATACCTATGACCGATCCGGCGGCGCTCGTAACTATCTTATTCCAATCGTCGAATACCGCGGTGCTTCCGCTCGGCACGATCGCGCGGTAATTGGTCCACACCATCAAAGCGCCTATGGCGATTATAAACGGGGACAAAACCTTTATAACGAGCGTAATGGAATTCATAAGCTCGCTCTTCGGCTTTTTATATTTTTTTGCGTGCGACGTAAGCGTTTCCACATAGTTTGCGGAACCCACCTTGTCTACTCGCGCCACTACGGAACCGCTACTGAGAAACGAACCGCTGTAAAGCATATCGCCGGCGCGTTTTTTAACGGGTTCGCTTTCGCCCGTGAGCATCGCTTCGTTTACTTCGCACTCGCCCTTTATTACGATGGAATCGGTGCATATCTGCTTGCCCATTTCGAAACAGACGATATCGTCGAGAACAACGTCGCTCGTCGGAATGACGCAACGTTCGCCGTTGCGTATTACCACAGCCGACGGCGCGGATACAAGCGACAACTTGTCGATCTTCATTTTAGAACGTATCTCTTGGAATATGCCTATTACGACGTTAGCCGTTATTATTACTATAAAGAACAACTGCGTAAATCCTGCGCCGACTACTATCAACGCCGCAGCCACTATAAACGTCAAGATATTGAAAAACGTAAAAATATTGGTCATGAAGATAGACAGATAACTCTTGCCCGTCTTCTTTTTTACAAAGTTGTCGTACCCCTGTTCGATACGCGCGTCTACCACTTCCGCCGAGAGTCCTATTTCGGGATCGGGATTGTACCGCTCGGCGACCGTTAAATCTACGGTGGTCTGTTTACGGCGTTTTCCGAATTTGCGGCGCGACGCCGCAGCCTCGTGGCTGAGTATTGTGTCGTCGATAGTCATCGACTTATGATAATATCCGCTTATAGGTTCTTCCGTTATATCGCCGTCGTCGTCGAACACCGAACTGTCTATAACAGACGGATCTATCGTTCCGGCGGTATAATCGGACGCACTGTCGTACTCGGCATCTTTGGTAATAATACGCGTGGACGCCGTTTGTTTGGCGGACGTGCGCTTTTTAGTCGATGCGGTGACGGGCGCGACCGCAGTTTCCTCGTCTACGGGTTCGGGCGTAACGGGGCTGTCGGTAACGCCGTCGGTTTTGGGAGTTTTGGTTCTGCCGTATGCCGACGTACTTTTGGACGCGCCGCGCGTTTTGGGAACAGTTCTCCCCTGCGAAGAAGGACTGTTCGTCTTAGGCGTATTGGTTTTTTTATTTTTTTCTTGGATACCTGACATAAATACAGTATAGCACAATAAAAAATTTTGTCAATCTAATCGGAGTATTTACGCAGACAGATTTTAAGAATTCCGCGAAGCGCGGTTTCGCAAATCACGGCGACAACGACCGAAACCGCCACGAACGCTATAAGCATAGCCGTTTCGTAATACATCTGCGCGATCTTCATGAGCATGCCCAAACTGTCGGCTGTTTGCGCCAAAATTTCCGCGCCGATAACAGCCTTAATATTATACGAAAACGACGTGCCGAGCGTTTCGGGCAGCGCGCTCGCAAGACACGGAAACCACAGAGCGGCAAATGTCTTACGCTTATTTGCCCCGTAAAGCAAACATATCTCCGACAGCTCTTTAGGTACGGTAGCCGTTCGGGCGCGCGCCGCCGAATACATTATCGGCATTATTACAAGCACGCCCAATACTACGGGAGTGCCGAAACCGCCCACTACAAGCGCGAGGATCAGCGTGATCGCAACCGACGGCATCGACCGCAACGCCGAGATCAACGGATCGACTACTTTACGAAAACCGTCGAACGCCGTAGACAAGAAAAACAGTACGAAAAACAGGGCAAACGATATAACAAACCCGATAACGCTCCGCAACATAGTGCCTCTCAGCCCGAGCCAAAACGTTTTGTTTTTCAGTATATCTCCGAGCGCCGAGAAGGTCTGCTTAAGATCGGGCAATACGAATTCCGACCCTACGATCGCCGCCGCGACGCTCCACACGATAAGAACTATGCCGATGACCGCAACGCAATATATAACGTTATACAACGCCTTTTTCAGGGCGTAGTTCATCAGGCGTTATAATAAAAACCGTCGTCGGGCGCTTTATCCAACGCCGTGCCGATCGCGGTTTGGATGTGCGTCAACTTTGCAAAAAACGCCGCGCAATCGGTTTTGGCGGACTGAGCGCTTACCGTACGGATATTACACCGTTCGACTATGCTTTTGTTGAGCGTGGTCAGAGTGGAGACCGTACCGCTCTTCATATGCTCGCCTATTACCTCTACGGCTTTGTCCGCGTTATCCTCCGCCCAGCCGTCCGACGACTTAAGCGCCGCAATAAAGCCGTCCAC
>CATKFJ010000141.1 GCA_949747725.1 uncultured bacterium | reverse complement strand
GTTCCGAGCGAACCTCCGCACTTGTCGAAGATATGGCGCACGGCGGCGGCCGTACGATTCTTATTATCCGTAAGCGTTTCCACGATAACGGCAACGCCGCTCGTGCCGTAACCTTCATACGTGATGGCGTCGTAATTGACATTACCGTCCTCGCCGCTCGCTTTTTTGATAGAGCGCGAAATATTGTCGTTGGGCATATTTGCCGCACGCGCTTTGGCGATAACGTCGCGCAAGCGCGGATTATTATTGGGATCGGGTCCGCCTGCCTTAACGGCTACCGCAAGCTCTCTGCCTATCTTAGTAAAAACATTCGCTCTTGCAGCATCTGTCTTACCTTTCTGACGTTTAATAGTTGCCCATTTGCTATGTCCCGACATAAATTACTCCGAATAATGTATTTTGTTTATTGTACTATACAAGATGTATTTTGTCAATTATTTTGCATAACGCAATTCGAACATCATAACGGCTGCCGCAACCGCAGCATTCAACGACTCCATATTATCTTGCGGCAGGGAAAGAACTCTATCGGCAAGCTTTTTAATATCTTCGCTTACCCCTTCGCCCTCGTTACCTATCACTATACAGTATTTATCGCAGTGTCCTGCCGAAAAGACGCTGTCTCCGCCCATATCCGCTACTATAAGCTCGTATCCGGCGGCTATAACGTCACACGGCGATATGTCTATTCCTATATTGCATTTTAAAACGGCGGACATAGCGCTGCGCGTTACTTTGGGCGAAAAGATATCGGCGCAGTTATTTGCGATAACGTCGTAACCGCAAGCAACCGCTGTACGCAAGATCGTTCCCACATTACCAGGATCGCGCACTCTGTCAAGCAACACGCAGCGTGGTTTATCCGGAAAAACAGACTTAGGAACGGCGTTTATCGACAGTACGCCTTGACTGCTCTGTGTATCGCCGACCTTTTCGAATACCCGATCCGCCATAACGACAATATTAAAATCGGCAAAAACATCGCCCTTTTGTTTAAACGCGCTTTCGCTCATTACTATCGACTTTACGCTGCCGCCGCATGCCGAACACGTATCGAGAACGTTTTTATATCCCTCTACAAAAAATTCGCCGTACTCGTCGCGATACTTTTTTTGCTTGAGCTTATTGAGTTTTTTTACGGTTTTATTATCGTACGATTTGATAATTTCCATAGACTGTCGCCCCAAAATAAAAGTACCGACATTACATATCGGCACTTCTGACAATTTTCGTATAAACGTTATTTCGCGATTGCTTTCGCTGCCGTTTGAGCAAGCGCCTTAAACGACTCTGCGTCGTTTACAGCCATTTCCGCCAATACCTTGCGGTTGAGGTTGATACCCGACACCTTAAGACC
>CATKFJ010000140.1 GCA_949747725.1 uncultured bacterium | reverse complement strand
TTGCGCCCATATATTCTACGGTAAATATAGCGACAGACCACAATCAGCTTACCATGGCGGTAATGCGCAAGCTCGCCAAAAAACACGATCTCGCATGTTTGCTTCATGAAAAGCCGTTTGCCGGCGTCAACGGTTCGGGCAAGCATAACAATTGGTCTATAAACACGACGGACGGCGAAAATCTTTTGGATCCGGGTAAGGATCTCAAGAACAATCTTCAGTTCATGCTGTTTTTGACGGCGGTGATAAAAGCGGTAGACGAGCATCAGGATCTGTTGCGGTTGTCTGTCGCTACTGCGGGTAACGACCACCGTTTGGGCGCAAACGAAGCGCCGCCCGCGATAATATCCATGTTCCTCGGCGACGAGATAACCGATCTTTTGGAAACGCTTGCTTCGGGCAAGGAGTACAGTAACCGTATCGGTAACAAACTTTCCGCCGGCGTGGAATCGGTGCCCGTAATTTACGAGGATACGACAGACCGCAACCGCACTTCGCCGTTCGCGTTTACCGGCAATAAGTTCGAGTTTCGTTCGTTGGGCAGCGCGCTCAATATAGCGTGTCCCAACATAATGATAAATGCCGCCGTTGCCGACGTTCTCAACGAGTTTGCCGATAAGCTCGAAAACGTAAAGACGGCGGAGTTTAAAAAGACTGCCGTAAATCTGATCAAAGACGAATATATTGCGCACCGTCGCATAGTTTTCAACGGCGACAACTACACCGCGGAGTGGAAAGAGGAGGCGAAACGCCGCGGACTTTTGAACCTCAAAAGCACGCCCGAAGCGTTGTCGTACTACGACGCGCCCGAAAACGTGGAGTTGTTCAAACGCTTGGATATTTACACTCCGGAAGAAATACGGGCGCGCAAGGATATCCTGCTTGAAAATTATTGCAAAGTAATAAATATCGAAGCGCTTACCATGTGCGAGATAACGCTCAAACAGATATTGCCGGCGGCGATGAAGTTTACGTCGGAATTGTCAGACAACGTTGTTCGGCTCGATTCGCTAAACGTCGATGCGACCGCGCAAAAGAACGTGCTTAACAACGTTGCCGCGCTTATAAACGGAGCGTATAATGCCGAACAGAAATTGGAGAGCGTGCAAAAGACCGTAAAGAACGAAAAAGACTTACAGAAAGAGGCGGATATGTGTTATTCGCAAGTGCTTGCTACCATGCAGGAGCTTAGAGAATATTGCGACAAACTCGAAAAGCTCATGCCCAAAGACTTGTGGCCGTTCCCGTCGTACACGGATATCTTGCTTTACGTATAAAGTTTTCTATATATAAATTGACCTATCAAGCTCTTTCCCTGCGGAGAGAGCTTCTTTTGTGTGAAAAAGATATTGACAAAATTTATAATAATTGTTACAATAGATAAAACTACGGTATATTGACAATATTATTCACAAAAGAACGGGTGACGGATTGGCAATCGCAAACTTAAATTCTATATCGTCGGGACTGATGTCCGCAATGTCGGCAAACGCGGTTGCAACCGCGACCGACGTTATGTTCTACATCAATCTCGTATTGGTGTTTATTGCGATGATAGAGTTGGCGGCGTTTATCGTGCTGTACCGCAAAACGTCTTGCGCAGACGTTGCCGGATTGGCTACGATACTTCTTTTTGCCATGGGACTTTGCGCGTTCGTATGTCAGCTTATTATATACGTTTTGGCGCTAGACAGCGCCGTTTATTTTGTTTATTTGGGCTTGGCGGTAATGTATTGCGCATTCGTAGTAGGCTCGGTGTATTGCGTGTTTCTTTCGCGTAATTCGCATAAAACACTGTGCATATTAGCAGGCGTGTTTAATATCGTTCCGCCCGTGGGCGCGGTATTCGTAACGATGCTTTCGTACAAAATAAACATAGATACGCGCGGACAGAGTTTGGTGTTTAACGGTTATGCTTATACTTACGCCGCTTTGGGCGAGTTCTGTTCGAAAACTCCGGCGGACTTTGCGGACATGTCGGGCAATATGAAGTTCGAACAGCTCGATAAAAAGCGCACCAAAAAATATCTTAAACAGCTTAAAGCAAATACTGCCGACGCGGAAGGAAAATATAAGTACGGCGCGGCGCTTGTTTATTATTTTCCGTACAAGTATAACAAGGCGTTGCGTTATATGCAGAAAGCCGCAGAAGGGCATTGCTCGGCAGCGTTGTTCAATCTCGGTTATTATTACGAGGTCGGCGTATATGTAAAAAGCGACTTCAAAAAAGCAAAGAGTTATTATATCAAAGCCGCCGACGCCGGAGATACGGACGCGGCGCTCCGCCTCGCCATTTTGGCAATAAAGAACGGTAATGCCGCCGAGGGCATCAAGATTCTTCAAGACCGTGTGGAGAGCATGGGCGATCTGTGCGCAAAGTACAACATAGGCGTGTGTCACGAAAATGGATACGGCGTCGAGCCGAATATCGCGAAAGCGCTCGACATATATACCGAATGCGCAAAAGGCGGATTGATTGCGGCGCAGAAACGCATATTCGCATTGGCGAGCATTGATATAAATTCGGCGCAGAACGGTGAATTTTTCCGCAACGTTACCGACCGCGATTTTCAAGGCGAGTTCGGAATAATGATTAACGGGCTTATCGAGATAAAAAAGCGCCGCGCCGCGGACGCCGCGGAAATATTCCTTAATGCTGTAAGAAAAAAAGGCGAGTGGGAAGGTTTGGCGCGGTATTTGGTGGGAACGCTGTATATAGACTGCGGAAAACTGCCTGCCGACAGAAAGAACGGCGTGGAGTTTATAAAATCGGCTATACCGTTCATGCCCGATGCAAAACACATTTATGACGTTGTTTCCAAATCCGACATAAATAAAAGTAAAAAAGAGCAGTAGTTTTATAATGTATTCACAACCGACTTTCCGTCGGTTTGTGCTTTAAGTTGAACGATCGGGGCAATCATGCAAGAAAATAACAAGCTTGATAATTATGACGTTATTATTATAGGCGGCGGCCCTGCGGGGGTATCCGCCGCACTTTATATCGTGCGCGGCGGAAGAAACGTTTTGCTCGTGCATAACGGAGTTTCGGCGCTTCACAAAGCGGAGCTTATACAGAACTATTACGGTACGGGCGAAATAAGCGGCGCGGCGTTGTATGACGTCGGCATCGAACAGGCGCGGCGCGTCGGCGCTTGCGTCGTAAACGCTCAAGTGACGTTCGTCGAGTTTGATCACGGCGTGTTTACCGTTAAAACCGAAACGGGCGATTATGCCGCGCGCAGACTGATTATTGCTACCGGTTCGCCGAGAAAAAAGGCGGATATCGAAGGCATTGCCGAACTCGACGGTAAAGGCATTAGTTACTGCGCAGTGTGCGACGCGTTCTTTTACCGTAAAAAACGGGTCGGAGTTATCGGAGCCGGCGCGTTTGCGGAGCATGAATACTATGCGCTGAAAAACGTTGTGGGCGACGCGTTTCTTTTGACGGACGGCGACAGCCCTTCGTTTGAAGTAGACAAAGACAGGGTGTATACTGCTAAGATCGCGAGAATTACAGAGCGCGACGGAAGAGTGGGCGGCGTTGAGTTCGAGGACGGCACGTCTATTCCGCTCGACGGAGTATTTATTGCGCTCGGGAGCATGGGAAGTGCGTCGATGGCAAAAACGCTCGGTATTCTTACGGACAAGTCCGGCGATATAAAAACAGACGGTTACGGCAGAACGAATATCGGCGGATTATACGCCGCCGGCGATTGTACGGTTGGGATCAAGCAGATAGGTAAGGCAGTAGTCGACGGAATGAACGTTGCGTTCGGTGTTATTGCGGACATTAAGGAAGATAAATGAAAAACGACATTACGGATATAACTGCCGTAATGCTCGATCTTGACGGAACGGTATTCGATTCGGTCGAGCTTTGGCACGAGATAGACAATATATTTCTGGGTAAGCGCGGTATAGCGCCGTCGTACGAATACAAGCACGGCATAGCGGCGCTCGGGTTTACGGCATCGGCTTACTACACGATAGATTTTTACAAGCTTTCGGATACGCCCGAACAGCTTATGAACGAATGGAACGAGCTTGCCGCAAAAGCGTACGCCGAGGATATAAAACTTCTCGACGGCGCGCGCGAGTATATAGAAAAGTGCAGAGCGGACGGCAAGATAATAACTGCGGTAACAAGCCTGCACCGCAGTTTTGCGGAATCGTGCATGAAGAATAACGGAATATTCGATATGTTCGATAAAATATTCACGGCAGACGAAACGGGTCTTGCAAAAGCGTCGCCCGATATTTATATACATGCGGCGAAGACGGTGGGAGCGGATCCTTATAGATGTATGGCGTTCGACGACGTCGCCGCGGCTATAATATCCGCCAAGCGCGCCGGTATGACGACCGTTGCAATGGACGGAAAAATGCTCGACCGAAATGCCGTAAAAGACTACGCCGATTTTATCGTTAAGGGTTGGAATGACGCGCCGAATATTTGATACGGAAACGTGAGTATCGCAACGGTTCGCGTTTGCTTAATTAAGAGCTATCGTGCCGCACGATAATCCCAAACACGATCAACTTGCAAGTTTTCCGTTATTTCCCTTTAAATACTTATTATTCGCGTTGCCGCGTATGATATATAATTATACATGGGACGCAAGAAAATAAGCCCTATCGAGTTGATAGCGGCGCCCGTCATGCTTGTTGTATGCTGCGGCGGAAAAGTATATGCGATAATGCCGTTCGGCGCGGCGATGTTTTGTGCGCTTTCGGGCGAAGTGTTTTTCGGGTTTATAGCGCCGATATATTTATTGTGCGCGTTTTTGTTTACATTCGAGGTCTGGCGGCTGTACGTAGCCGGCGTCGTTATTTTCATTATGGCGATACGGTGGTTTTTGGGACTTAAGTTCGTACGGTTCGACAGATACGTATCCAAGATACTTTTTTCAATAGCCGCGATAGTCGTAAAGACGGTGTTGCTCGGGCTTTTCGTACCTCTTGCCGATGCCTTGCTTACGGGATTTGTTGCGCTGTTTTTCTATTATTTCGCCGTCAATGCGGCGCGGTGTGCGCATAAACGGTTTGCATACCGCACGAGCGTTCCCGAGAGCGCGTCGATGTGCGTGGTTCTCATCGTAGCCGGACTTGCGTTCGGGCGCGCGCGCGTGGATCTTTTTATAATAGGGCTTGCGCCGGCAATGTTCGCCATGGCGATGTTCGGGGTGTGCGGCATTAAGTACGCGCTTGCCGGAGGAACGGCAATAGCGTTGGGAATGGGGCTTGTTACGGATACGCCGCTTGCCGTCGCGCTCATAGCGTGTATGCTTGCGATAGTTGCATTCGGCAGCTTGCCGCGCATCGTTTATACTATAGCGGCAATAGGTGTGTACGCCGCCGCCGCGGTGCTGTTCGGGACAGATCCGACCGAGATAGGGTGGAACTGTTTGATGTTGGCTTCGGGCGGTGTTCTGTTCGTCATCCTGCCGCGGCGCGCGGTCGGAGCCGTGCGGACGTATTTCGACTTCGACGGTTCGGCGCGGCTTGCCGTAAGACACTATATAAACCGTACCCGTGCGGACGCAGGCAATCGCATGCTGTCCGTAGCGTCTGTGTTCGACGAAACGGCGCGGCTTATGAATTCTCTCGGCGAGAGCTTGCCCGATTATGCCGCTATCGGTGCGGCGCTTGCCGACAGGATTTGCCCGTACTGCAAAAACCGCGACGGTTGCGACAAGATCCAAGCGTCCAAAGCTTTTGCGGAGCTTGCCGAACGCGCGCACGGCGGTCGTGCCATAATTTCCGATCTGCCCGAATTTTTTACCAAAACGTGTGCGCGCACGGTAGACGTTATAACCGAATCCGCGGCTATAACGGACGCGGCTCGAGCGCGAGCGCGCGAGCGCGACAGCGAAAACAAAGCCAAGACGATTGTCACGGAACGGCTTAAAGCTATAAAAGACGTCCTCGAAGAACTTGGTAAAAGTCAGGCGGAACCTATCGGGTTCGACGGCGATATAGAGGATAAATTGCTGAATGAATTGAATAACACGGGTATCGAGTGCGCCGAGGCGTTCTGCTCGCGCGACGGCATAACCGCGGTCGTGCGAACGCGCTCCGCGTCGCGCAATAAAATTTTGCGTGCGGTACGCGTGTGCCTCAAACGCAATTACGAAATAGTATCGCTCGAAAAAACGCAAGCCGCAGGTTGGAGCGTGGTAACGCTTAAAAAAAGTCCCAAGTACGAGGCGGTGTATGCGCGAGCCGGAGTGGGCAAGAGCGGCGTTTCGGGCGACAGCTATACATTCGAGCGTATAGGCGATAAGTTTTTGGCGGCGTTGCTCGACGGTATGGGGTCGGGGGAACGTGCGAGCGAGAGCAGCGGCGCCGCCGTCGAGCTTATAGAATGTTTTTATCGCGCCGGATTCGATTCTCAGTCTGTGATCACGGGAGTGAATAGGTTTCTTAAGCTTCCCAATACCGAGAGTTATTCCGCCGCGGACGTTGCTGTTTGCGACCTCGATTCCGCTACGGTCGATATAATAAAAATAGGCGCGCCGCCATGTTATATAAAAACAACGGACACCGTACTCAGGATAGAAGGAAGTTCTCTGCCGATAGGAGTGCTCGACGAACTGCGCCCGTATGTTACAGCCAAACGGCTTTATCCGGGGCAGATGTTGATACTTGTTACCGACGGGGTAAGCGATTGTTTCGACGGCGACGAACTTCCGGAGTTTATTAACGGTCTTACCGCATTCAATCCCGAAACGACTGTCAACGCCATTATAAACCGCGCCCTTTCGCTTAGCGGCGGTACTCCGCGCGACGATATGACGGCTGTAGCTTTCCGATTGTACGACGCGCCCAAAAAGCGAAAAAAGTTTAAAGCGGAAACTAACGGATAGGGGACGACTACAGATAAAAACAATATTGTATGTCAGTAAAAAGAGCCGAGAAATTTAAATTTCTCGGCTCTTTCGTTGTTTTTTATCTGTGCGACGGGCGCCGTCCCGACGGAGGACGCCGACGCTGTACTCGGCGCGGCGATGCGCTTTTGCGCCTTGCCGATGTCCGTACCACCGTTTTCTTTTTGGTGGGCGCGGGGCGCGGTTGTTCGATTGTGGGACGTGCCGCGGCGGCGTTGGATGCCGGAGTCATGACGTAGACCTGTTTGTCCTTGATCGAGTAGAACACGCCGTTTGCGAGCGGAATGAATTCGCCGCCGACGGGAGGTTGACTGCCTAATGGCATAACGTCGCGCGAGTCCGACATTTGCACCATTTCGGGACGAATGTCTTTGATGCTGTTTTCGGCTTCTTTTTGTCTGCGGTCAAGCTCTTTTTCGCGGTCGCGCAGATCTTTTTCCATAATATCGCGCCGCATACGGTCGAGTTCGGTTTCGAGCTTGCGGTACTGATCGCGCTCGGGATCGTATACATAACGCTGTTGAGCTTGCGCGCCCGTCTGCGTCGCCGTGGGATTTTGGTTTTGCGCAAGGGTAAAAGTAAGTTTGTTTACAAGCTCGCGCATGCTGTCGAGTTCGTTCTTCAACCGTTCCACTTCTTTCGCGGCATACGTGTCTGTAATGGGCATTGTCGGCTGCGGTTGGCTCGAACGCACTTGAAGCTGTGCTTGAAGTTGCGCCTGTTGCGCCGCATTCTGAGCCTGTATCTGCGCTTGATGTGCCTGTTGCATCATCATTTGAGCTTGGCGCATCATTTCTCGCGCCGCCTCCGTCGCAGCGCTGTCTCTTTCTGTAGTCGTAACTATATGTTGCGGAGGAATATTATTAAATGTCTGAGCTTGAAGTTGTGCTTGAAGTTGCGCTTGGCGTGCCTGCTCCATCATAAGCTCGGCTTTTGCCATCATTTCGCGCGCTTCCGCCGCTTCGTTGTACTGCGGTTTCTGTTCTTGCGGCGGCTGCACGGGGCGCGGCGGTTCTTCGTGCGCTTGGGCTTGTGCCTGTGCTTGCGCTTGAGCTTGTTCCATCATTATGCGCGCCTGTTCCATCATTTCGCGTGCTGCGTCGAGTTCCGCACGGCTGTCGGTCTTGCTGTCCGTATTTTCCGCAGTATCTTTATTTTGCTCGGCAGGATTATTTTGCGCCGTCGGCTGATCTTGTTGCGGTTGTTCACTCATAAACGCGTCGAGCACAGCCGAAAGATCGTCGCCCATATCAGCGTCATCGGTGTTTTGCGTCGTCGGTTGTTCTTGTTGCGGTTGCTCGTTAATCAGAGCGTCAAGCTCGGCGGCAAGAGCGTCGCCCTCGGGATCTGTCTGCGGAATTATCAAGTTATCTATCGTACCCATAATAATGGGCTGACTGTCGTCGGGCATATCGCCTAAGATAATGGGCTGACTTTCGTCGGGCATATCGCCCAAAATAATGGGTTGCCCCTCGTCGGGCATGTCGCCCAAAATGATAGGCTGCCCGTCGTCTTGCGATAACGCATCGGCGCCGTTATTGATAAGCGCGTCGAGCTTTGCGTTTATTTCTTCCTCGGTAAGAACGGGTTGTTCTTCGGCAGTATTCGCGGAAATCGGTTGCGTCGAGCCGTCAGGCAAGACAATTTCCGCTTCGAGCGCGATGGGCGGAAGCGTGCCTTCTATTGTCTGGTTGCCGAGATCGGCGTTATTATCTCTTACGTTTGACATACTGCTTGGATTTCCCGCTTTTAGGTTAGTGACCGTATTTAGATACGGCTTCATAATATAATACTATATTATGCGCAATTTGTCAATACTTTTGCGAATAATATAAAGCCGACGAATTGTGCGTCGTGCACACGGTCACGGCATTAAAATGTACAAATCTATTGACAAAGCCGATTTGCGTATGTTAAAATATTATATGCAAAGACAATAATAGAGTGGGGAGAATGATGAGAAAGAAAACATACGGAATTTTTTTCATGCTTGTAGCGGCCCTTTTGTCGGCGTTGTGTATGACGGCTTGCGCCAAAAGGGCGGGCGGCAACAACGACGATGGTATGATCGGAAGGGTCGCGGCGGACAGCATAGTGTTTACTGTAACCGAGGAGTCGTTTACGGTGTCGTGGCAGGCGGTCGAATCCGTTTCGACATACGAAATAAAGATCGATGAATTTATATTCGTCGTAGAGGCGACTTCGGTCGATCTTTATAAGGTGGACGGACTTACTTTGCCGAGCGGAAGTTTCGATTTTAATATATGTACGTTATACAAAAATGGGAGGTCTGATTGGACTGTCAAAACTTATGTCCCGGAGGAAGAGCAATTGCAAGCAACACTGGTTATAGAATCTCTTCAAGACAGCGTGTTGAAGTGGAATAAAGTAAAAGATGCTATCGGTTACAGAGTGGTGGACATCGACTTTAACGTTACCGAGATAACAACTACTTCTTACGATATGTTCGATAAAAATTTAGTTCTCGGCGTGTATCCCGTCAAGCCGAACGAAAAGTTCGATATAACGCAAATCGTGCCGTCGGATATTAAATATTTGGACGGCGACGGTACGGCGGCTAACCCGTATCTCATTAAATCGCCGTTCGATCTCCGCGCGATAGATTACTACGAAACGCGTTATTTTAACGAGAATAAGCAGACGCGCAATAATTATAAAATAGCCAACGATTTGGATTATAGCTCGGTAAACGTGCTCGAAGGTATTTCCAATATGTACACGTTGCATAAGCCGTTTTTCGGCACGCTCGACGGCGACGGCAAAAAACTGTCTAACGTTTATGTCAATTACGACGGCGGATATTGGGCGATGTTCGACTTTCTGTCGGTAGGGTCTTCGGTAAAAAATATCGTGTTCGAAAATCCCGAGATAGAAAATAAGTTACAAGTAAAAGACGTGCCGATAAATGCGTCGATCGCTACTGTCGCGTACAGAAATTACGGTACGGTTTCCGCTATAAACGTCAAGAACGCCAAGTATACGGCTGCAGGCGGCGAGGTGAGCGGAATAGTTTTGCATAATTACGGTACTGTGGAAAACTGCGAAGTCAGCGGTACTATTACGCAGGGCGTTACCGGTCAGGTCGGTCAGGCTTGTTACGAAATGGCCGGCGTAGTGCTCGAAAACTGTAAGGACGGCAAAGTCACGGGCAATAAAGTTACCGCGCTTGTAATTGCCGGGTCGCAATGTTCGGGCGACGACGGCAGTAAATACTACAACGTCCGCACAGCCGGCGGTATCGTATCGGTAAATCGCACGGGCGGCACGGTAAGCGGCAACAGCTATACTACGCTCACCATGACGAATATGCTCAATTACTATAACGAGCCGAGTGCGTACGAATGGGGCGGCATAGTCGCGTACAACGCAAACGGCGGCACGGTAAGCGGTAATACCGTAGGTTCGTTTAAGTGGAACGGCGCTAATATCACGCGCAAGATCGGCGATCCGACGACAGATCACCGCGGCACGTTAGTCGGCAAGAACGACGCTTCGTCGGCGTCCTGATAACAGAATATAGTGGGGAAAATAAAATGAAGAGATACGAAGTGAAATCGTATAATATTAGACGCGGATATAAAGGGCTGCTCGCAACGGTTTTTGTATTGCTTATAACGTTATTTGCGGTAATTGCGTTTAAGCCCGTTGTAAAAACTGCGGCGCATGCCGAAACGAACGGTTCGGTAACGATACACGTTTACGATTCGTCGGAGCAATACTCGTCGATTGCGGCATGGGTGTGGATAAAAGGCAACACCGGCGTGGAATATGCGTTGAGCGGCAACTCCGAGCTGTTTTACAAAGAGTATGACAGTAACGGCAGTACAAAGCGCAATAGCGCGCGAACTATAGCGGTATCGTTCGGCGAAGCGGAAATGGCGGCGCTGAAATCCGGTTCTGCGATGGGACTGCTTATATGCGCGTCATCGGGCGGAAGCGGCGAAGATTTTTGGAAGAGATACGACAAAGAAACATCCGATATTTTTGTGGATCTGTCGGGCGCGTTTGACGACAATAACCATGCCGACGTCTTTTATATCAGAAAAGATTCCGCAGCATACACTAACATAGAGGAGGCTAAAATGGCATTGGAAAAGGTGACCGTCGCGAGGTTCACCGAAAAAACGGCAAATACCGTAACGGTAGCGTTTGAGGCGACTACACCGATAGTCGATAATAAAACCAAGGTCTATCTTAAAAACAATAACGCGATACTCGCGACGTCTTCCGCAAAGCGCGGCGCAGACGACTTTTCGGGTACGGCTCCGGTCGCGCTCGAGAGCGGATTCGATTTTACGGCTAACTACGTGATCGAAATGGACGGAGTGCCCACGGGCGCGTCGATATCCAAAACGATATTCATCGACGATAAAGACTTCATAAGCACTTTCGAAAGCAAAGAAGTTCAGTCAATGGAGTTCGGCGCTATATATTCCAAGGACGATCACAGTACCATGTTTAGAGTGTGGGCGCCGTTTGCCACAAGCGTTAAGGTTAATATTTACAACACACCCGACGACGAAACGCCCATGGGAATCGCCAATATGCGTAGGCATAAAAATGCCGACGGGCAGTGGGACGGAGTTTGGGAAGCCGTCGCCAAGATAGAATGTAACGGTAAATACTATGCGTATGCCGTAAACAATTACGGCGTGGAGATCGAAACTATCGATCCGTACGCAAAAGCTTGCAGCGCCAACGGCTTGCGCGGCATGGTGGTAAACCTCGACGAAACCGATCCCGAGGGTTGGGAGAACGACAAGTACCTTTATGCGACAAACGCCGTTGCGGCGGATACTCCCGTTGTGTGGGAAGTGCATGTAAGCGACTTTTCGGCGTCGCCCGATTCGGGTATGAAATACAAGGGCAAGTATCTTGCTTTTACGGAAACGGATACCACAGTGCCCGGTACAAACATTAAAACGGGCATAAACTACCTTAAAGACCTCGGAATAACATATGTGCATCTCAATCCCGTTTACGACTTTGCGACCGTCGACGAAAGTTCGCTGTCGACTGCCGACAATACCAAAGATAACTTCAATTGGGGATACGATCCGCAAAACTACAATATTCCCGAGGGTTCGTATTCGACCGATCCGTCGCGCGGCGATGTACGGATAAACGAATTCAAGCAAATGGTAATGGCGCTCCATAATGCGGGCATAGGCGTGATCATGGACGTTGTTTACAACCATACTTATTCGACGGGCGGTCAGGCGCTTCACGACACCGTGCCGTATTACTATCACCGCACCGACGCAAACGGTAAGTTTACCGATCTTTCGGGTTGCGGCAACGACACTGCGTCCGAACGGTACATGATGCGCAAGTACATGATCGATTCGCTCGTCTATTGGGCGACGGAGTACCATATAGACGGATTCCGTTTCGACCTTATGGGCGTGCATGACAAAGTAACTATCGAACAGATACGCGCCGCGCTCGACAAGATAGATAACGGCAACGGCGCCAAGCTGTTGATGTACGGCGAGCCGTGGACGGGCGAGTACGGCAGCGACACTATTCCTGCGTCGTACACCAAACGCGTCGCCGCAACGCGTGAAAGCAACAGTCTTATTAAAAAGACAAATCTTTCCGAGCTTCCTGCACGGGTAGCCGTGTTTAACGACGACGGGCGCAACGGTTTGCGCGGCAATAACGATCCCGGCATGGGCTGGGTGCAGGGAAATTCCGAAAAAACGGGCGCGGTATCGGCGTTGCTCGGCGGCATATCGAAGGGACTCGGCTTGGGTTCGCGCAACGTCGCTTATGCGTCGGCGCACGATAACTATCCGCTCTGGGATCAGCTCATGGGCAAAAAGGGCGGTATGGAAACTCCGTTGTATTACGAAAATTCGATCGCCGATAACGTCAAGCGCAACAAGCTCGTTGCCGCGTCGTATCTTATGAGCCCCGGTATAGCGTTCATGCTTGCCGGCGAAGAGATGGGCAGAACGAAATACGGCAACCACAATTCATATAATTCTCCGAGCAAGAGCAATCAGATAGTTTGGGCAAGACAGCAGGAGTTTTCCGATCTTTATATATTCTATAAGAATTTGATAAAGCTGCGTAAAGATAACAGCGCAAACTTGTTCTCATACGCCAAATCCGCCGCAGACGCGGACTATTCTCGCGGAAGTTTTTCGGCGAACGGACTTTCGGTAAGCGGTTCGCGCGGCAATCTGACGGTTTCGCTCAACGCCGAAGCCCTAACGGGTTCGGTTCAGATCGGAACGGTTAAGTACACGATATAGTTCGGAAATATCGACCGCTGTGCGGTTATAAAAGATAAAAACGTAATAAAATAAATATCCATCGGCTTAGCCGATGGATATTTATTTTAGAACTTTATTTAAGAACTTTTTGAATTTCGTCTAAAAGCACGGGAATATCGATCGGTTTTGTAAGGTGCGCATTCATGCCTGCGTTTATCGAATCGCGCTTATCGCTTTCGAAAGCGTTTGCGGACAACGCGATTATAGGGATACCGCTTTTCTTTTTATCGGGTAGTTTCCGTATTTTGCGCGTTGCTTCGCGCCCGTCCATTACGGGCATTTGTATATCCATCAGCACAAGCGCGTATTCGTCGGGCGTTGCGTCCGTTATTTTATCGACGGCTATTTTACCGTTGGCGGCGCTGTCGACGTCGAATCCGAGATCGGTCAGTATGTCTGTTTCGATCTCGAGATTTATAATGTTATCTTCTACAATGAGTATTTTTTTGCCGATAGGGCTTGCCATGTCGGAACGAGTGTCGTCCGTTGTTTTCGTCGGAGTTTTCAGTCCGACGGTCACGGTAAATTTACTGCCTTTGTTGAGTTCGCTTTCTACCGTTATATCTCCGCCGAGAGCTTGCATTATCTGTTTGGAGATCGTAAGTCCGAGCCCTACGCCGTAAACGCCGCTCGCCGTCGTATTGGACGCGCGAAAAAACGGATTGAAAATTTTGGGCAACAGATCTTCGGGTATGCCGACGCCCGTGTCCGTTATTTCGAAAACATACGTTGAATACTCTCCCGATTTTTCGGTGTGTTCGGACAATGTAACATGAACTTTTCCGCCGCCGCGTGTGTATTTTACCGCATTGTTTATTATATGGGAAAGAACTTGATGCAGTTTGGATTGATCGGTTATAACTTCTTCGTGCCTGAGATCGTTTACCGATAACCGCATGTCGATGTTTTTCGCGGTAGCGGTCGGAAGTATACTGTCGTAAACGTTTCGCACCGTGTCGAGGATATTGCACTGCGCTTCCTGTACGGAGTAGTTTTTCGACTCGGTGTAAGAGAGCGCAAGAACTTTGTCTACGAGATCGAGTATTTGTTTGCCGGCTACCTCTATTTTATCGAGGTAAGCCGTGACTGCCGCGCCGTCGTTTACGTTGTTCCGAGCAAGCGCGATAAAACCGAAGATCGCATTGAGCGGCGTGCGCATATCGTGCGACATATTGGACAGGAACGTATTTTTCGCATCGTCGGCGATCTTGGCGTTTTTCAGCGCCGCTTCGAGCAACTGTTTTTGCTTCATTCCCTGTAAAACTTCTTCGTCGACGTTGCGATAGCCCATTACTACCTGCGATACCGTATTGCCTTCGCCGACGTTGACTATACGAAGTTGAATATATTGCAGTTCTCCGTCCTTGACGCACCTATAGTTTAAGTAGTATGTATTGACGGTCTTGAGCATATTGCGCATATATTTTACCGACGTTTGTTCTTTTATGCGATTGCGATCGTCGGGGTGTACCCATACTTTAACGTAATCGTTTAAGAACCAGTCGAGTTCGCGCACTTGAAGTTTCTTTTCGAACTGATGCTCGAGTCGGGAGCTTAAACGGTAGGGCAGGACTTTGTTGGAGTTGAGATCGGCGTAAAGAATGGAATCGTAGTTAATGCTAAGCCCTTCTATAACTTCGAGCCGTTGAAGATGCTCTTGGCGTATGAGCTTGCGTTCGCGGTCGTATTCTTCTATAAGCGATTGCAGTTGTTGTTCTTTCTGTTGACCGGCGTATATGAGCGTAGCGGTTTCTGCCATTCGGCGCGTAACTTTTTCCGTAGCGTCGCTTATGAACACATAGAAAAAATTACCCGATTTTTCACCGCGCACAAAATGCCCGTAGTCCTCCACCCAACGCACTATGCCGTCTTTTCGCGTTATTCGGTATTCCACGTAATCGAGATTATCTCCGCGGCTTTTTATCTGATCGGCAATGCTTTTTTCCACTCTGTCCAGATCGCCCGGATGAACTATTCCGCGAAACGTTCCGTTCGTAAGCTCCATAAACTCGGTAAACGTTTTGCAGCCGAATATTTTGATAAGCGCCGTATTGGCGTACACTATTTGTTCGGCGTTGTCGGCATTATATATCAAAAAACCGCCCGGTATCCCGTCCAAGAATTCTTTTATCTTTTGAGCGGTATCGAGTTCTTTGCGCGCTACATTAGAGAGTTTGGTCTCGGGATCAAGCTCGCCGTCCGCATTGTTATTGTCCGTGCTATTCAAAATGAGCAGCATGTTTTCGATAATACTGAATTCTTCGGATCGCTGCATACAGTTTCCTCCAACCGCATTGTAAAATCGGATATAAGAACAAAACTCATTATATATTTTATCACATTCGGCGGCTTTTGTCAATATACTGTTCGATTGACAAATACTTTCGTTATTTGGTATAATACACGCTATGGACGATAAACTCCGACAATCGAATAGCGATGACGCTTCCTCCGAAGCGATCCCGAGCGAAACGAAAGCCGACGTCCGTTCCGCGGAGATCGACGGATCGGAATGTTTATCCGTCGGCGAAAAAAGAAAGGCGGCGAAAAAGCGTTTGCCGATGATCGCATCGATCAAGCGCCGCACCACGTTGAATTACTTTCTGTACGGCGTAGCGATACTGTTGTTTTTGTGGATCATGTTCTTTGTGGGGTTGAATGTATTTTACGGTTCTATGCTCACGCGCGAAGTGCGCGATCTGGGCAGTTCTGCCGTGGCGGCTATTCCGAAACGCAACGACGATAACAGTATGGAGTTGTTTTTTAAGTTCAGACTGAGCGAAATAGCTTTATCCAACTCGGTAGAAATAATCGTATTCGAAGAGGATGGGGAAGGCGGATACAAAACCGATATTACGCTTAACGCGCTCGAGGGCGAATATAATACCGATGCCGTAGTTTTCGATTCTATAATAGACAGTATAGACGTAGACGGTTTATTCGTGCGCGACGGCAGTGCGGAAGTTTTGTCTACTCCGCGCGGTAAGTATATTTGTTACGGCAATTCGAGGATCGTAGAATCGGTTGACGGCGGTAATATACGGCTGTTTTTGATGATCTTGCGCCCGTACGATATATATAATTCCAGCGCGATGAAAGTCGTATATACTTTAATAATCTGTTCGGTAATCGTTTTGGCGTTGTCGTTCGTATTCGCGTTTTTTGCATCCAATAATCAGACGAAGAGACTTACCGATTTTTCAAACAAAGCCAAAATGATAGCGGACGGCGATTACAGTATAGAGTTTTCTGGCGGTGGCTTTGACGAATTCGAAAACCTTGCTCATGCGCTCAACGCCGCAAAAAATCATCTTCAGGCGTCCGAAAAACTTCAACGCGATATCATCGCCAATGTGTCCCACGATATCCGCACGCCGCTTACAATGATACGGGCGTATGCGGAGATGCTCGGCGATATGCCGCTTGACGAAAACAAACGCCGCACGACCGCGGACATAATAATCGCGGAGTCCGACAGGCTTACCGCGCTTATCGACGACGTGCTTAATTATTCCAAACTCCAGTCCGGCGTTGCCGAATTCAAATTCGAAAACGTAGATATCGGCGCAACGGCGTCGTCCGTTCTGTCGCGGTTCGATATTTTCCGCGAACGCAACGGTATCAAGTTCTCTGCGGAAATCGAGCGGAAAACGGTAGCGTATTGCGATCAGCAGAGGATAGAACAGGTACTGTATAATCTTATTACAAACGCCGTAAATTACTGCGGCGAAGATAAAGAAATAGTTATCCGCGTCATGAATCGCGGCGACGTAGTGCGCGTGGAAGTGACCGACCACGGTCAGGGTATCGCCGAGGACGAACTCGAATCGGTTTGGGACAGATATTACAGGGCGGCTCGATCTAAGCGTTCGGCAGTCGGCTCGGGGTTGGGTTTATCTATCTGTAAGAATATTTTAACGTCGCACGGCGCGGATTACGGCGTTGAGTCGGAGTTGGGGAAAGGTTCTACTTTCTGGTTCGAACTCGGCTCGGTCAAGAAGTAACCGATGTCATATGTGTGTATGGCTCACGTAAACTATAATAAAGTCTTGACATTCCGTTACGGTTGTGTTACAATTCATTCATAGATTTAAAACGGGAGAATAATTACAGTCCATCATGGACCCATCTCAAATAGGTTTATTAGCGGTTTTAATAGTTCTTGTTTTCCTTTCGGCGTTCTTTTCGTCTGCCGAAACGGCGTTTACGAGTGTAAGCAGGGTAAGGTTGCACACGCTCGAGGCTAACGGCGTAAGATGGGCGAAGCGCGTCGGAAAAATGGTAGACGAATACGATAAGTTGATAACGACGATACTTATCGGCAACAATATAGTCAATATAGTAGCTTCGTCGCTCGCTACCGTGTTGTTCGTAAGCCTTGTAGGCGACGGCTCTAAAGCGGTAACGCTGTCCACCGTTGTAATGACGCTTGCGGTGCTTATTTTCGGCGAAATAACGCCCAAAACGATTGCTAAGGAACATCCCGAAGGATTTGTTCACGCGTTTTGCGCGGTACTGTTCGCTTTGGAAATAATTTTCTTTCCGCTTACGTGGATCTTTTCGCAATGGCGTAAACTGTTGCTTAAAATATTTAAATTCAAAAAATCGCCCGGCATTACCGAAGACGAGCTTTTGACGTACGTCGAAACCGCGCACAGCGAGGGCGGTATAGACGAACACGAATCGGAGCTTATACGTTCGGCGATCGAGTTCGAGGATCTCGACGTAGGCGATATAATGGTTCACCGCGTAGGCGTTATCGCGGTGTCCGACGACGAGAGCATGGACGAGGTCGCCAAGAAATTCCGTGAAAGCGGATATTCGCGGTTGCCCGTTTACAGCGACACGATAGATACCGTTATAGGTATTATCCACGAAAAGGATTTCCTTATTGCTACGCTGGACGGCGCGACCGACTTTAAAAGCTGTATTCAGAACACGGTGTGCCTATCTGAGAATATGAAGATATCGGCGGCGCTGCGCATGATGCAAAAGGGGAAGATACACATGGCGGTCGTTGTCGACGAGTACGGCGGCACGAGCGGCATAATAACGATGGAAGATATACTCGAAGAGCTTGTCGGCGAAATTTACGACGAGCACGACGAAGTGGAAGAGTTTATAAAAAAGACTGCCGACAATACTTATGTCGTGAACGGAAACGCGCCGCTTTTGGACGTTTTCGAGTACATGAACGTCGATATAAAAGAAGAATTCGAATCGTCGTCGGTCGGCGGTTGGGTGACCGAACAAATGGAAAAAATTCCCGTAGCCGGCGAAAGTTTCGACTATTTGAATCTGCATATTACCGTCACGCGTTCTACGCAAAAACGCGTTGCCGAAGTTAAGATAGCGGTAACGGAAACGGAAGAGGAATAAAATCGTGGATTATTTATGGCTCAGAATACTTATTACCGTAACAGTGGTGATTGCGCTCACTTTTTATGCTTACGAAGAATGCGCGCGCCGCGTTTACGAAATTATAATTTCGACGGTTGCGATAGTTGTAACAAGTCCGATTTTCGGCGTGCTTGCCGTAGTAAGCAAGATGAAAACGGGAAAGGTGTTCGACCGCGCCGACGGGTTGCGCTTTGCATATCCGGATAACTCGCTTAAAAAATTGCCGTTTTTCCTGCTTGTGTTTGTCGGCAAGGAAAATATATTGCCTATTAAATTAGGCAATCGCGAACAAAAAAAATTACGGGGGGGTGTAATTAAATTATCTTCAAAATATCGTTCGGCGCGGTTATTTTAT